>NZ_BAAALD010000103.1:0-26390 GCF_039528095.1 Kitasatospora arboriphila | reverse complement strand
CCGGCGCCGCCCGCGCCGTGCGCGGCACCTCGCCCGCCGAGGCCCGGGTCGCCGTGCTCGGCGCCGCCATGGCCTTCGCCTGGAGCGGCCGCCTCGACGAAGCCGCCGCCTGGGCCGGCCGGGTGGTCCGCTCCGCCCAGCGCTGGAACCACCACGGCGAGGCCGCACTCGCCCTGCTCGCCCGCTCCGACATCGCCCACCGGCAGGGCCACCTCGACGCGGCCGCCTCCGACGCCGAACGCGCCGAACAGCTCGCCGTCCGCGTCCGCGCCGACGAACTCGCCTGCGCCGCACGGGCCCTGAAGACCCGCGCGCAACTGCGCCGCGGCGGCCCCACCGACCCGGCCGCACTCACCGCGACGGCCCTGCCCGCCGACGCCCACCCGCTGGTGCGCGCCGTGGTGCTGGAGGCCCGCGGACTCCTCGCCGCCGCCCGGGGAGACCACGCCGAAGCACTGCGGCTCTTCCTCGAATGCGGGCACCAACTGGCCGCCCGCGGCATCGCCAACCCGGCCTGCGTTCCGTGGCGCACCCACGCCGCCCAGGCCTACCAGGCACTCGGCGAACACGCCGCCGCCCGGACCATCGCCGCCGACCCGCTGCCCGGGGCGGACGCCCGGCCGCCGCGGCCCGCGGACGGCCGCGGCCCGGCCATCGGCACCCGCGACGCCGGACCGGTCCGGCTGACGCCGAGCGAGCGACGGGTGACCGAGCTGGTGCTGCAGGGCCTCAGCAACCTGGAGGTCGCGGAGCGCCTCTGCCTCAGCAAGCGGACGGTCGACACCCACCTCGGCCGCATCTACCGCAAGCTCGCCATCAAGGGCCGCCCCGAACTCGCCGCCGCGGTCAAGGCCCTCTGACGGACGCGCGGGGAACTGCGCAGTCCGGGACCAGCCAAAACAGGGGCGCGGGGAACTGCGCAATCCGGATGTGGTGCATCGAACGGACCAGGGCTCGGCCCGAATTCGTCACGATGCCCACTCCCGGACTGCGCAGTTCCCCGCGCCCCTGGGGTGATCGTCGCAGGTCCCCGCGCCCCCGAGGTGCCTGCCTATGCCTGGACCAGGCCGAATTCGGCGCCCCACGGGTCGCGGAGGAGGGCCGGCAGGCCGGGGCGGCCGTCGGCGGGGCGGACGGGTTCGGCGCCGAGTTCCACGGCCAGCCGGGCGGTGTCCGCGGGGTCTGCGGCGCCGAAGTGGGGCAGCCAGAGCGGGCGGCCCGCGTCGCCCTCGGTGAGCCGGGCGACGGGGGCGCCGTCGAGGTGCAGTTCCTCCTCGCCGGGTGCCGTCCGGTGGCCGAAGAGGTCGCCGTAGAAGGCGGCGGCCCGGGTGGCGTCCGGCACGCGGAGTTCGTGTCCGCTGACGGCGCCCGGTTCGTCCGCGACGACCACGCCTTCGGCCCGGTGGCCCTCCCAGAAGCCGACGGCGGCGCCGGCCGGGTCGACGGCGAGGAAGAGCCGGCCGTTGTCGCCGGCGGGTACGGGCGGCATGACGACCCGGCCGCCGGCCAGGCCGACCAGTGCGCAGGTGTGTTCGGCGTCCTTGGTGGCCAGGTAGACGTTCCACGCGGCGCGCGGCGGTGTCCCGGCCGGTGCGGCGCCGAAGCCGCCGACGATCTCGCCGCGCAGGACGGCCAGGTGGTAGCCGGGGGTCTCGGGGACGTACTCCCAGCCGAAGAGTTCGGCGTAGAAGGACTGGCTGCCCGTCAGGTCCGGAGTGATGCAGTCAGCCCAGCACGGCGTGCCGGGGGAATAGCGGGTACGTCGAGGCATGGTTCGCCCTTCTGGGTCAGTCCCTGATCGATCAGCCCGGCCGCTTCCTCGGCGCCGCTCACGCCCGGCAGCTCCAGGCGGTGGGCGGGCAGGTCGGCCGGGAGTCCGGCCGTCCCCGGCGGCCAGGCGGGTACGGTGCCGCGCCACGGGGTCAGGCGGACCCCTTCGTCGGTGCCGCGGCAGAGCCGGACGAGGGTCGGCGGGGCGGGTCTGGCCCGCACCGGGACGACCGGTCCGAGGCATTCGGGCCGGACCAGCAGGATCTCGGCGCCGGTCGGCGAGGTGACGGTGCGCCAGAGCCCGTCGGGCAGCCCGGCGCCGCGCAGCCAGCCGGCGGGTCTGCCGCGCACCTCCAGCGGTGCCAGGTACGGCAGCACCTGGCCGGTGCGGCGGTCCACGACGAGCAGCCGGCCGGAGACGAACTCCCAGGAGCGGTGCGCGAGGGCGGCCGCCACGTTGGCCTGCTCGGCGTAGGGGCCGCCGATCAGGGCGACGGTGGTGGCGCCCCGGGCGAGCACCACCGCCTGCACGAGGTGGAAGCGGTCCGCCAGCACCGCGAACGGCGGCAGCGGCGGCGGCACGTTGCCCCAGCCGCGGAAGGCCCGCCGCAGCAGCGGTGTGCCGTCGCCCCGGCGGACGAGGAATTCGCCGGTTCCGGCGGTGCCGCCGAACTCGACCCGAAGGTGGTCGGGGGCGGGCGGCCGACGGACGGTGTGCGGACCGAAGTGGAAGGCGACCGCGTCCCGGTCGGCGCCGTCGACGACGACGTCGATGCCGAAGAAATTCAGCACGATCGGCTCGATAACCGTCACAGCATCTCCTGGCGGATCGTTGCGCACACCGACGGTCGGCCGGTCGGCACGGCGGGGCGGGAGGGTGGTCTCACCCGTCCTGGCAGAGATTCCAGCGGCCGAGTTCGGCCGCGGCGCGCAGTGCGCGCCGGCAGAGGTCGGTGCCGGCCGCGTCGGCGGCGCAGGGGCTGGTGCCCGTGTAGAAGAGCACCACGTCGGTCCGGCCCGGACGGGGGACGACGGTCAGGTGCTCGAGTCCGCTGTGCTCCTCGGCGGTGGCGCGGAGCAGGGCGGCGAGCAGGGCGGCGTCGACGACGTCGCCGGAGGCAGGCCCGACCAGGGTGGCGGTGGCCATGTGCACGTTCGTTCGGCCTCCGGCCGGTTGACGGTGGATCAGTCCCAGCGGATGTCGTCGTTGAGGACGATCTTCGGCAGCCGGGCGCCGTGCTCGATCGCCGGCAGCACCGTGTCGAGCGCGGTGCCGATCTCGGCGGAGACGGTGGCGGTGACCGCGGCCGTGCCGGCGGTCGGCGACGGACGGTGACCCGGGGCGGCCTGGGCGGAGCCGGCCAGCACCCCGAAGGAGACGGCCAGTGCGAGCAGGGCCGACCCGGCGTACCTGGTACAGGAAAGCATGATTCCCCCATGCGAATTGCTGCTTCGGAAGCGGGAACGCGGCCATTCATCGATCACGCTCCGTCATCCAACCGTGATGACGTTCCGCGCTTTACGGCCGGTCCTGGCGGAGAGGCCCGGCGGCCTCCCGACAACAAGAAGTCTGCGGGAGCCCGGAAGGTATCGGAAGGTGTTCAGGACGGCATGAAGATCTGCCTGGCAGGTTGGTGCCACGCGAATGTGTGAGGCGATCGCGGCCGATTCGGGCTGCCCCGACCATTCGGTTGTCCGGACTGTCCCGGCCCTGGCATGATCGACCGGCATCATGCCCGGCCGAGTGCCGGGACGGGGACATGGCGGCAGGTGGGGTTCGACGATGCAGGAGATCGACAGCGCGGCGCAAGCGGTCTACAGGATCATGCTGACGGACCATCGGATCGGGGTCGAGGGGCTGATGCGCAAGCTCGGCCTGACGGAGGGCCAGGTGCGCGCGGCGCTGGACCACCTGGCCGCGCTCCGCCTGCTGAGACCCTCCGACGAGGTGCCCGGCGAGGATCCCGGCGGGCTGCGGCCGGTCGACCCGAGGGTGGGCCTGCCCGCGCTGCTCCAGTACAACGAGTCGCTGCAGCAGGAGAACCAGCTCCGCTTCGAGGAGGGTCAGGCCGCCATCACCGCGCTGCTCGCCGAGTACCGCGACGAGTCGGCGAGCGAGGAGGACAACCGGATCGAGCGGCTGATCGGGATGACCACCGTCCAGGCCCGGCTGGAGGAGCTGACCTCCTCGATCTCCTCCGAGTGCCTGTCGTTCAGCCCCGGCGGCACCCAGTCCGCGACATCGCTGCAGGCCAGCCGCCCCCTGAACAGCCAGGCGCTGGGCCGGGGCGTGGTCATGCGCACCATCTACCTGGACAGCGTCCGCAAGGACCGGGCCACCACCCGGCACGCCGAATGGCTCACCGAGCTCGGCGGTCAGGTGCGGACGGTGCCCGCCCTGCCGCTGCGTATGATCATCTTCGACCGGTCGGTGGCGCTGGTGCCGATCGACCCGGCCAACACCCGCAAGGGCGCCGTGCAGATCAGCTCCACCGGTGTGATCACCGCGCTGGTGTCGCTCTTCGAGCAGGTGTGGGCCGACGCCGCCCCCTTCGGCGCCCCGCGCGAGCGCGACGAGCAGGGCCTGACCCGACAGGAGCAGGAACTGCTCCGGCTGCTCGGCCGCGGCTACACCGACGAGGCGGCCGGCAAGCACCTCGGCCTGTCGCTGCGCACCGTCCGCCGGATGATGGCGGACCTGATGGACCGGCTCGGTGCCCGCAGCCGCTTCGAGGCCGGGCTGTACGCCGGCCGCCGCGGCTGGCTCTGACCCCGCGCGCAAATCCGCGGCAAAGCCGACCGGAACGGTCGTTGAAATCGCTCTCCCCCACCGGATACGCACATGCGTACAGACGTCAGTGCCGGTACGTAACACGGCAATTCAGCATGGACCGGCCGCTCGGCCCGGTGTTCCAATGGCCGGGTCGTTCGCAGGCGCCGGGGGAAATCGCCTCGTCCTGGCAGCCAGAGGAAAGAGGGAACCGTGGCCGAGCATTTCCTGTCCGCCTATCTCACCCCGCCCGGCCCGGGCGCGGTCTTCTCGGTGCGCCACGACCAGAACGTCGCGCTCTGGCGCCGCGACGGCGACCGCGTCGACCTGGTCCGGGTGTGGGAGCTGGAGCGCGTGAGCGGCCAGAAGCACCACTTCTGGCCGCTGTACACCGAGGGGCGGGCCACCGACTTCCTGGCCGCCCTGCTCGCCGAGGAGGGGCTCACCCCCGCCGAGGTCACCGCCTGCTGGGGCACGCCCGGCCTGCCCGGCGACCGCCCGGTGCCCAAGCCGTCCGGCGCCGAGGACTTCCCGGTGCACAGCCTCGCCCACCTCTTCAGCGGCATCCTGCGCGACACCCGGCTGTTCCGCGAGGAGCAGATCGTCGGCCTCGCCATCGACGCGCTGCCGGACTACGCGCAGGAGACCCGGCCCAACCGCTACTGGTACGCGGGCTGCGTGGTGAAGGCCGGTGCCGTCACCTTCCTGCCGGTGGAGTCGCCCGGGCCGCTCTACACCGCCGCCGAGACGGTCTTCGGCCTGGAGCCGGGCTCGCTGATGGCGCTGGCCTCCGCCTCCGAGACCTCGATCGCCTTCGACGCGGAGGCCGGCGTCCGGGACGTCACGTTCTTCGGCGGCTCGGCCACCCAGCCGTGGAAGGCCGCGCACGACCTCGTCCGCGAGATCGTCGCCGAGGCCGAGCGGCAGCTCGGCGGGGCCGCGCCCGATCCGGCGCTCAGCGCCGAGGACAACCTGCGCAGCGCGGTGATGAAGGTCGTCCAGCGCTGCTGCGAGGCGGTCGCGATCCGCAACGTCGAGCGCCTGCTGGAGGCCGGCGGCATCCGTGCCGAGGACACCCACCTCGCCACCACCGGCGGCTACGCGCTCAACTGCCCGACCAACACGCTGCTGATGGACCGCTTCGGCTTCCGCAGCCTGATCACCCCGCCGTGCGCCAACGACTCCGGCCAGGGCATCGGCCTCGGCCTGCTCGGCCTGTACGGCGCGGGCCTGCTGGACGGCGCCGAACTGCGGATCGACTCCGCCTACTTCGGCCGCGAGGTGCGCGACACCGAGGAGGCGCTCGCCGAGTTCGCCCCCTGGATCGCGTCCGTCACCGACTTCGACCCCGAGCAGTTCGTCGCCGACGTCTCCGACGGCGTCGTGGCCTGGGTCGACGGCCGGGCCGAGCTCGGCCCGCGCGCCCTCGGCCACCGCAGCCTGCTCGGCGACCCGCGTTCCACCAAGGTCAAGGACCTCCTCAACGAGTACAAGCGCCGCCAGTGGTGGCGCCCGGTCGCCCCGATGGTGATGGCCGAGCACGCCGCCGACTGGTTCGCCTGCGACCGCGAGTCGCCGTACATGCTGGAGGCGGTGCAGGTCCGGCCCGAGGTCCGGGCGCTCGTCCCGGCGATCGTGCACCTGGACGGCTCCGCCCGGCACCAGACCGTCACCGCCGCGTCCAACCCGCTGCTGCACCGCGCGCTCGACGCCTTCCGGGCCGCCACCGGCGTGCCGGTGCTCTGCAACACCTCGCTGAACGACAAGGGCGAGGCGGTCGTCGACCAGGCCGCCGAGGCGCTGAACTTCTGCGTCCGCAAGGGCGTCGCGGTGCTCTACCTGTGCGGCCGCCGGGTCGCCCTGCGCACCGAGCCGCTGCCCGCCGCCGCGGCCCCGACCGAGCCCCGCCCGCGCGCCCTGCACCACTTCGCCGGGCAGGAGGACGACCGCGACGCGCTCTGGCAGGGCTGGCTGGACGCCGGCTACACCGTCGAGGGCATGTACCACCTGTCCCGCAGCCACGAGCTGCGCGCCGAACGCGAGCTCTCCACCCCGGAGCGGGTCAACATGCTCGCCGCCTACCGGGCCGCCGTGGACCCGTCCTTCTCGGGCCTCGCCGAGAACTTCCGGCGCACCCACGGCCCGGGCGGCTCCTTCGTCGACCCGTCCACCCTGACCGGCGCGTTCGGGGTGATCAACCCGCTGCGGCGCGGCCGCTGACCGGCACCGCCGATGCCGCGGCCCGCTCCGGTGGCGGGCCGCGGTGTCACCCGGAAGGGTGGTCCGAGGGGGTGCCCCGCGCGCACGGGGCCGGACCCGTCCCCAGGGAGGCACGATGCCCGAGGTAACCGCCCGCTACCGGCCCGGCACCCCCTGCTGGGTCGACCTGATGGCCGGGGACCAGCAGGCCGCCCTCGACTTCTACCGCGACCTGTTCGGCTGGCAGGGCGAGGTCGGACCGGCCGAGTTCGGCGGCTACGCGATCTGCTCGCTGAACGGCCGTCCGGTGGCCGGCATCGGCCCGCAGACGGTCCCCGCGGGCGAGCCGCTGCCACCGGTCGTCTGGACGACCTACCTGGCCACCGACGACGCCGACGCCACCCGCGCCGCGGTCGACGCCGCCGGCGGCACCACGCTGATGCCGGCCGTGGACGTCGGCACCGTCGGCCGGATGCTGGTCGCCAGCGACCCGACCGGGGCCGTCTTCGGGGTCTGGCAGCCGCTGGACTTCTTCGGCGCCCACGTCGTCAACGAGCCCGGCGCCCTCACCTGGAACGACCTGCACACCAGCGACGTCGGGGCCGCCTCCGCGTTCCTCGGAGCGGTCTTCGGGGCGGAGACCGCCGAGATCGCGGGCATGCCCGGCCACCTCGGCATCAAGGTCGAGGGCCGGACGGTCGGCGGCGTCACCGGTCTGCAGACGGATCCGCCGGGCAGCCCCTCGCACTGGCGGGTCTGGTTCGCCGCCGACGACACGGACAGCACGGTCGACGCCCTGGTCAAGGCCGGCGGCACCGTCCTCGTCCCGCCCGCCGACGGCCCGGCCGGCCGCTCCGCCCTGGTCGCCGACCCGCAGGGTGCCGCCTTCGCCGTCATCACACCGGCCTGACCGCCGCGGCCGCCGGCCGCCCGCCGCGCGGGTCCAACACGCCGGACCGCGAATGGGCGGCATATCGGCGGCCGAACCGGCAAGACTTGCAGCCATGCTGGGGCTTCCGGACGACATCCACGCCTTCCTCTTCGACCTGGACGGCGTGTTGACGCAGACCGCGACCGTGCACGCCGCCGCCTGGAAGGACATGTTCGACACCTTCCTGCGCGCCGAGGCGGACCGCACCGGCGCACCCTTCGTGCCCTTCGACCCGGTCGCCGACTACGACGAGTACGTCGACGGCCGGCCGCGCCTCGACGGCACCAGGGGCTTCCTCGAGTCGCGCGGCATCCACCTGCCCGAGGGCGACGAGCAGGACGCCCCCGGCACCCGCACCCTGCAGGGGCTCAGCCGGGCCAAGAACGACACCGTGCTGCAGATGATCCGCGAGCAGGGCGTCGAGCCCTACCCCGGCTCCGTCGCCTACCTGCGCCGGCTGCGCGACCTCGGCCTGCCGCGGGCCGTGGTCTCCTCCAGCGCCAACTGCCGGGACGTGCTGCGGGCCGCCCGCATCGACGACCTGGTCGACGTGGTGGTCGACGGCATCACCGCGCACCGCGACCACCTCGCCGGCAAGCCCGCCCCCGACACCTACCTGGCCGCCGCCCGGGAGCTCGGCACCGCGCCCGAGCACGCCGCCGTCTTCGAGGACGCGCTGGCCGGCGTCGCCTCCGGCCGGGCCGGCGGCTTCGGCACGGTGGTCGGCATCGACCGGGTCGGCCAGGCCGAGGAGCTCCGCGCGCACGGCGCCGACCTCGTCGTCGGCGACCTGGCCGACCTGCTCCCCGACGGACCCGGGGAGGCGCGGTGAACGGCCAGGACACCTTCGCCATCGACCCCTGGGGCGTGGTCGAGCACGGCCTCGACCTGGCCGGACTGGCCCGCGCCGAGTCCGTCTTCGCCCTCTCCAACGGCCACATCGGCCTGCGCGCCAACCTCGACGAGGGCGAGCCGCACGGCCTGCCCGGCACCTACCTCAACGGCGTCTTCGAGCTGCGCCCGCTGCCCTACGCGGAGAGCGGCTACGGCTACCCCGAGTCCGGCCAGAGCGTCATCAACGTCACCAACGGCAAGATCATCCGGCTGCTGGTCGACGACGAGCCCTTCGACCTGCGCTACGGCGACCTGCACCAGCACCAGCGCAGCCTGGACTTCCGGGACGGCGTGCTGCGCCGCACCGCCGAGTGGACCTCCCCGGCCGGACGGACCGTCAAGGTCTCCTCCGCGCGGCTGGTCTCGCTCACCCAGCGCGCGGTCGCCGCCTTCGACTACACCGTCGAGGCGGTCGACGGGCCCGTCCGGATCGTGCTGCAGTCCGAACTGGTCGCCAACGAGCAGCTCCCCGACGGCGAACGCGACCCGCGGGCCGCCGCCGTGCTGGAGGCGCCGCTGGTCGCCGAGGCGCACGAGGCGGTCGGCACCAAGGCCGTGCTGGTGCACCGCACCCGGTACAGCGGCCTGCGGGTCGCCGCCGGCATGGACCACCTCATCGAGGGCCCGGACCGCTTCGAGGCCACCGCCGAGGCCACCGAGCAGCAGGGCCGGATCAGCGTCACCACCGTGCTGCAGGCCGGCGAGCGGCTGCGGCTGGTCAAGTTCGTCGCGTACGGCTGGTCGGCCACCCGCTCGCTGCCCGCCGTCCGCGACCAGGTGGAGGCCGCGCTGACCGCCGCCCGCTACACCGGGTGGGACGGCCTGGTCGCCGAGCAGAAGGGCTTCCTCGGCGAATTCTGGGGCGGCAGCGACATCGAGGTCGAGGGCGACGTCGAGCTCCAGCAGGCCGTCCGCTTCGCGCTGTTCCACGTGCTGCAGGCCGGTGCCCGCAGCGAGGAGCGGGCGATCCCCGCCAAGGGCCTCACCGGTCCCGGCTACGACGGCCACAGCTTCTGGGACACCGAGACCTTCGTCCTCCCGGTGCTCACCTACTGCCTGCCCACCGCCGTCGACCAGGCGCTGCGCTGGCGGCACACCACACTGCCGATGGCCCGCGAGCGCGCCGCCCAGCTCGGCCTGGCCGGCGCGGTCTTCCCCTGGCGGACGATCCGCGGCGAGGAGTGCTCCGGCTACTGGCCGGCCGGCACCGCGGCCTTCCACATCGGCGCGGACATCGCCGCCGCCGTCGTCCGCTACGTGCACGCCACCGGCGACGTCGAGTTCGAGCGCACCTGGGGCCTGGAACTCCTGGTCGAGACCGCCCGGATGTGGCGCTCGCTCGGCCACCACGACCCGGCCGGCCGGTTCCGCATCGAGGGCGTCACCGGCCCCGACGAGTACAGCGCCGTCGCCGACAACAACGTCTTCACCAACCTCATGGCACAGACCAACCTGCGCGCCGCCGCCGAGGCCGCCACCCGGCACCCGCTGGAGGCCGGCCTCCTCGGCGTCGACACCGAGGAGGCCGCCGCCTGGCGGGACGCCGCCGCCGCGATGTTCATCCCCTACGACGAGAACCTCGGCGTGCACCCGCAGGCCGACGGCTTCACCGACCACCAGCTGTGGGACTTCGAGAGCACCCCGGCCGAGAACTACCCGCTGCTGCTGCACTACCCGTACTTCGACCTCTACCGGAAGCAGGTCGTCAAACAGGCCGACCTGGTGCTCGCCATGCAGGTCCGCGGGGACGCCTTCACCGACGAGCAGAAGGCCCGCAACTTCGCCTACTACGAGCGCCTCACCGTCCGGGACTCCTCGCTCTCGGCCTGCACCCAGGCGGTCATCGCCGCCGAGGTCGGCCAGCTCGACCTGGCGTACGACTACACCGCCGAGGCCGCCCTGATGGACCTGCACGACCTCGGCGGCAACACCCGCGACGGCCTGCACATGGCCTCCCTCGCCGGCGCCTGCATCGCCCTGGTGGCGGGCTTCGGCGGGCTGCGCGACCGCGGCGGCCGGCTCTCCTTCCGGCCCCGGCTGCCCTCCGGGCTGCGCCGGCTCTCCTTCGCGCTGCGGGTGCGGGACAACCTGCTGCGGGTCGAGATCACCCACGCCGCCACCACCTACACGCTCAAGCGCGGCGAGAGCATCCAGGTGCAGCACGACGGCGAGGTGCTGGAGGTGAAGGCCGGCTCGCCGCTGCACCGGCCCACCACGGTCGCCGAGGTGCCGCCCGAGCGGTGCACCCAGCCGCCCGGCCGCGAACCGGCCCGGCGGCACCCGCAGGCGGGTGTGCACACCCAGCCGATCGAGCACCTGCCCGCCGAGTGACCTGAGCCCTCACCCGTTCGCCGCGGACGGGGTGCCCGCCGCGGTCCGCCGTCGCAGGGTGGTGGCGACCTGTGACCGGCGACCGGAGGGCGGACCCCGTGGGCAGTGTGGCCGAACAGATGGTCGAGGTGCTCCGGCAGGCCGGGGTCGAGCGGGTCTACGGCGTGGTCGGCGACAGCCTCAACCCGGTGGTCGACGCCATCCGGCGCGCCGAGGGGATCTCCTGGGTGCACGTCCGCAACGAGGAGGCCGGTGCCTTCGCGGCCGCCGCCGAGGCCGAACTCACCGGCCGGCTCGCGGTCTGCGCCGGCTCCTGCGGGCCCGGCAACACCCACCTCGTCCAGGGCCTCTACGACGCCCAGCGCAGCGGCGTCCCCGTCCTCGCGCTCGCCTCGCACATCCCGTCCGGGCAGATCGGCACCGGCTTCTTCCAGGAGACGCACCCCGAGCGGGTGTTCACCGACTGCAGCGGCTTCTGCGAGACGGTCTCCACCCCCGCGCAGCTGCCGCGGCTGATCCGGGTGGCCGTGCAGCACGCCCTCGGGGCGCGCGGCGTCGCGGTGCTGGCCTTCCCCGGGGACGTCGCCGCGCTGCCCGCGGCCGGCCCCACCGGCAGCTCGTCCTTCCTGACCGAGCAGGCCGTCGCCGCCCCGCCCTGGGGCCAGGTCCAGCGGCTCGCCGTGGCCCTGGAGTCGGCCGCCACCGTCACGCTGTTCTGCGGCGCGGGCTGCCGCGACGCCCACGAGGAGGTGATGAAGCTCGCCGCCACCCTGCTGGCCCCGATCGGGCACTCGCTGCGCGGCAAGGAGCACATCCAGTTCGACAACCCCTACGACGTCGGCATGAGCGGCCTGCTCGGCTACGGCGCCTGCCACGAGGCGCTGCACGAGGCCGAGTTGGTGCTGATGCTGGGCACCGACTTCCCGTACGACTCCTTCCTGCCGACCCGGCGGGTGATCCAGGTCGACCACGACGCCACCCGGCTCGGCCGCCGCGTCCCGCTCGAACTCGCCGTGCACGGCGACGTGTCGGCCACCCTGCGGGCCGTGCTGCCGCTGCTCGCCCAGCGCTCCGACCGCCGCTTCCTCGACGGCATGCTGGCCCGGCACGCCAAGGCCCTGGAGACCGTCGTCGGCGCCTACACCCGGGACATCGAGGAGCACACCCCGATCCACCCCGAGTACGTGGCCTCGGTGCTCGACGAGGTCGCCGCCGACGACGCCGTCTTCACCGTCGACACCGGGATGTGCAACGTCTGGGCGGCCCGCTACCTCACCCCCAACGGCCGCCGCCGGGTGATCGGCTCCTTCCTGCACGGCTCCATGGCGAACGCCCTGCCGCACGCCATCGGCGCCCAACTGGCCTTTCCCGGGCGGCAGGTGGTCTCGATGTCCGGCGACGGCGGGCTCGGCATGCTGCTCGGCGAACTGCTCACCGTCGCCAAGCACCGGCTGCCGGTCAAGACCGTCGTCTTCAACAACGGCGCGCTCGGCATGATCAAGCTGGAGATGCTGGTCAGCGGCTACCCCGAGTGGGAGGTCGACAACGGCGACGTCGACTACGCCGCCATCGCCCGGGCGGCCGGCATCCCCGCCAAGCGGGTCACCGATCCGGCCAAGGTCCGCGAGGTGCTCGCCGAGGCGCTCGAACGCCCCGGCCCGGCCCTGGTCGACGTGGTCACCGACCCCAACGCCCTGGCCGTCCCGCCGAAGATCACCGCCGCCCAGCTCCGCGGCTTCGCCCTGGCCGCCGGCCGCACCGTGCTCTCCGGCGGCGTGGGCCGGATGATCGACCTGGCCCGGTCGAACCTGCGGAACGTCCCGCGGCCCTGACGCTCAGTCCGCCGACCCGGCCGCGCGGGCCGCGCGGCCGGCCAGGACGCGCAGGTGCTCGACCAGCTCCGGGGGTTCGTGCACCTCGAACTCGCAGCCCAGGGTGATCAGCCGGACGGCCAGCCACTCCAGCGGGTCGGCCCGGGTGCGCAGCCGGCAGCGCTGCCCGTCCAGCGGCTCCAGTTCGCCGGCGCCCGGGTGGAGGCGGCGCACGGCCTCCGCGTGCGACAGGTGCAGGGTGGCGACCGCGCGGTAGGAGCGGGCCGGGCCGGCCAGCCGGGCCGCGACGAAGGCCGCGGCGTCCCCGCCCGGCAGCTCGCGCGGGGCGCAGCGCAGCCCCGTCCGCTGCGGGGCGGAGATCCGGTCGACGCGGAAGAGCCGCCAGTCGTCCCGGTCGGTGTCGTGGGCGACCAGGTACCACCGCCGACCGGCCGAGACCAGGCGCTGCGGTTCGACGAGGCGGCGGGTCTCGGCGTCGTCGCGGGCCCGGTAGCCGAAGCGGACCTTCTCCCCGGCGGCGACCGCGGAGGCGAGCACGGCCAGGTCCTCGGGGTCGATCCGGGGGCCGTCGCCGGGCAGCATCGGGACGGTCGCGGTGTCGAGCGCGGAGACCCGGTGCCGCAGCCGGGACGGCAGCACCTGGACGAGTTTGGCGAGGGCCCGGACGGACGCCTCCTCGATGCCGTCCACGGCGTGCCCGGCGGCCGTCCGCAGGCCGACGGCGATCGCCACCGCCTCCTCGTCGTCGAGCAGCAGCGGGGGCATCGCGGTGCCGGCGACCAGCCGGTAGCCGCCGACCGGGCCGCGGGTGGCCTCCACCGGGTAGCCGAGGTCGCGCAGCCGCTCGACGTCGCGCCGGACGGTGCGCGGGCTGACGCCCAGCCGGTCGGCGAGTTCGCCGCCGGGCCATTCGCGCGGGGTCTGCAGCAGCGACAGCAGGGACAGCAGCCGCGCGGGTGTGTCGGTCATGGCCCCGAGTCTCGCGCACATTGCGGTCAGGATCCGGCCTAATCGCGGCCTAGCGTCGGAGGTGTTCCCCCGAGGACCCCCGAGACCCGTCCCACGCGCTTCCGAGGAGCACCATGACCCCCGAACGTCCCGACCGCAGGCGCTGGTTCGCGCTCGCCGTGGTGATGACGGCCAGCCTGATGGACCTGGTGGACGTCACCATCGTGAACATCGCGATGCCGAGCATCCGGGAGGAGACCGGCGCCTCGTTCAGCGCGCTGCAGTGGATCAGCGCCGGCTACGCGCTGGCCTTCGCGGTCGGCCTGATCACCGGCGGCCGGCTCGGCGACATCTACGGACGCAAGCGGCTCTTCCTGCTGGGCATCGCCGGCTTCACCGCCGCCTCCGCGCTCTGCGGCCTCGCGACCGGGCCGGACGTGCTCGTCGCGGCGCGGGTGCTGCAGGGCGCGGCGGGCGCGCTGATGGTGCCGCAGGTGCTGGCGATCGTCCACGCGGGCTTCCCCGCCGAGGAGCGCGGCAAGGTCTTCGGCCTGTTCGGCGCGATGGTGGGCCTGGGCGCGGTGACCGGGCCGCTGCTGGGCGCGCTGCTCACCGAGTGGGACGTGGCCGGCCTCGGCTGGCGCCCGATCTTCCTGGTCAACCTGCCCGTCGGCGTGGCCGGACTGCTGCTCGGCCGGGTCTTCATCGACGAGTCGAAGGCGCCGCAGGCGCTCCGGCTGGACCTGGTCGGCATGGCACTGGCCAGCGCGGGCCTGCTGATGGTGCTCTACCCGCTGACCCAGGGCCGGGAGCTCGGCTGGCCGCTGTGGGGCTACGCGGTGATGGCGGGCGGCCTCGCCGTGCTGGCGCTGTTCGTCCGGTACGAGCGGGCCAAGTCCCGCCGGGACGGCTCCCCGCTGGTGGAGCTCTCGCTGTTCCGGGTGCGCAGCTTCGCCGCCGGGATCGGCGTGCAGCTCGGCCACGGCACCGCCTGCGGCGTGTTCTTCCTGGTCTGGACGCTCTACATGCAGCTCGGCCTCGGCTGGAGCCCGATGCGGGCCGGACTGACCGGCCTGCCGTTCTCGCTGGCGGTCTCCACCGCCGCCGGGCTCTCGGTGCAGAAGCTGGTGCCGCGGTTCGGCCGCGGGGTGCTGCGGGCGGGCGCGCTGGTGATGGCGGCGGGCACCCTCCTGTACCTCGTCCTCGCCGAGTGGCTGGGCACCGGCATCACCCCCTGGCAGATGGCGGCGCCGCTCGTGGTGATGGGCGCCGGGATGGGCCTGATCGTGGCGCCGCTGACGGACGCGGTGCTCTCCGAGGTGCCGCGGGAGCACGCCGGCTCCGCCTCCGGCCTGGTCAACACGGTGAACCAGCTGGGCGTGGCGCTCGGCCTCGGCCTGACCTCGGTGGCCTTCTTCGGCGTGGTCGACGGTGCGGCGCCGGCCGAACTCGCCGACGGCCGGGCGTTCACGGCCGCGTTCACCGCCTCGCTCTGGTGGGTGGCCGGCGGCCTGCTGCTGGTGTTCCTGCTGATGGGGGCACTGCCGAAGCACCGCCCGCGGACGGCCGGGCAGAACGCCGGCGGCGAGCGGGGCGGGGCCGTCCGCACGGAGGAGGAGCCGGCGCTGATCGGCTGAGACGTCGAGCGGTTTGCCTCTGGGGCAAATTTCTTGCCCGGCAGGCACGACGGGTGTGGACTGGTCGCATGACGGACGACCAGGAGGTCGCGGGCCTCGGCGCGCGACTGCGCGAGCACCGGACGGCCGGGCGGCTGACCCTGGAGGGCGCTGCCGCCCGGGTCGGCCTCTCCCCAGCCTATCTGTCGCGGTTGGAGACCGGGCGGCGGCAGCCCTCGCTGCCCGTGCTGCTCGGTCTCGCCCGTGCCTACGGCACCACCGTCTCCGGGCTGCTCGGCGAGCAGCCCGGAGAGCCCGACCCGGTGGTCCGCGGCGGCGCCATCGAGCCCGGGCTGGCCGGCGGCTGGGGCTACCGGCGGGCTGGCGCGCCAGGCCGCGCCCTGCAGGCACTGCGCGTCCAGGTGCCGCCGAGCGTGCAGGACGCCGTCGTCCGGGTGCACCCCGGCGAGGAGTGGCTCTACGTGCTGCGCGGGCGGCTGAGGCTCACCCTCGGCGAGAACGTCCACCACCTCGACGAGGGCGACTCGGCGCACTTCGACTCGCTCACCCCGCACTGCATCGCCGCCGACACGCCCGGCGGGGTCGAGCTGCTGTTCCTGCACACCCTGCTGCAGAGCCCCGGCGGCGACCTGTGCCTCGGCGACGCACCCCGGATCTGACCGGCGTTCGACCGGCCCGACACCCCAGGAGGACGGACATGAGCAAGCCCACCACCACCGACGCCGGCCGGCGCACCGACCGCCGGGTGCTGATCCGCGCCTCGATCTACATGGTCGCCACGCACGTCTTCGCCGGCTTCGTCATCCTGCTCTTCGAGATCGGCTCCCGGAAGAACGGCTGACGGCACCTCACGGCCCGGGCGCCGAGAGCCGGATCAGGGTGCAGAGCGCGTCCAGGGCGGGCTCGAAGGCCCGGTCCGACGGGGTGCCGTAGCCGATCACCAGGGCCGGCGGGCGCTCCGGCTCCGGGCCCGCGGACGGGGTCCGGCACCAGCCCAGGGTGTTCAGCGAGAGGCCCAGCCAGGCGGCCTGCCGGCGCAGCTCCTCCTCGTCCAGCGAGCCGGGCGGCAGCTCCAGCACCGCGTGCAGCCCGGCCGCGATGCCGGTGACCCGGACCTCCGGCGCCCGCTCCGCCAGCACCGCCACCAGCCGGTCGCGCCGCCGCCGGTACTGCAGCCGGCTGCGCCGCACGTGCCGGTCGTAGGCGCCGGAGGCGATCAGTTCGGCCAGGGTCAGCTGGTCCATCACCCCGGACTGGCCGTCCGCCAGCTCCTTGCGGCGGGCCACCGGGCCGACCAGCGCGGCCGGCAGCGCCAGCCAGCCGATCCGCAGGCCCGGCGCCAGGCTCTTGCTCACCGTGCCCGCGTGCACCACCCGCTCCGGGTCCAGCGCCTGCATCGCGCCGACCGGCTGGCGGTCGTAGCGGAACTCCCCGTCGTAGTCGTCCTCCACCACCAGCCCGCCGCTCTCCCGCGCCCAGGCGACGGCGGCCGCCCGCCGGGCGGCCCGCAGCGGCACCCCGGTGGGGAACTGGTGCGCCGGGGTGAGCACCGCCGCCCCGGCGCCGGTGCCGGCCAGCAGGTCGGTGCGGGCGCCGCCGGCGTCCAGCGGCAGGGCCGCGGTGGCCAGGCCCTTGGCGGACAGCACCTCCAGCTGAGGCGGCAGCCCGTACTCCTCGACCGCGACGGTGCCCACCCCCTGCTCGCGCAGCACCTCGCAGAGCAGGCCGAGGCCCTGGGTGTAGCCGGCGCAGACGAGCAGCCGCTCCGGGTCGGTCCGCACGCCGCGGACCCGGGCGAGGTAGCCGGCCAGGGCGCGCCGCAGCTCGATCCGGCCGCGCGGGTCGGTGTACCCGAAGGCCTCGTGCGGGGCGGTGGCCAGGGCCCGGCGGGCGGCCGCCAGCCAGGCGGAGCGCGGGAAGCGCGAGACGTCCGGACGGCCCGGCATCAGGTCGTGCCGGACGGCCGGGGTGCGCGGCGCCGGGGAGGCGGGGGCCGGCACGGACGGGGTGCCGCGGTCCGCCACCACCGTGCCCGAGCCCTGCCGGGAGGCCAGCCAGCCCTCGGCCGAGAGCTGGGCGTACGCCTCCGCAACGGTGTTCCGGGCGATCCCGAGGTCGCGGGAGAGCTCCCGGGAGGACGGCAACCGGGTGCCCCGGGGCAGCCGCCCGGTGCGGACGGCCTCGCGCAGCGCGTCCTCCAGGGCGGCCCGCAGGCCCAGGCCCCGGGATCGCCCCGCGGTCAGGTCGAGGTGCAGGTCGCCGCCGAAAGTGGCCCAGGATTCCATACCGCCAATGAACCACACCCGCGGGCCACTTCGCTCCTAGCGTGGGACCCATGACCACCAACGAGACTGCCTACGTCCCCGCCCCCGTCCAGCGGATCTCGCTGCCCGAGCAGGCCGCCGGCTTCTACCGCGCCATGATCGACCTGGACCGCGCCGCCCGGGCCGGGATCGAGCCCGCGCTGGCGGAGCTGGTCAAGATCCACGCCTCGGCGATCAACGGCTGTGCGTTCTGCCTGGACATGCACACCACCGACGCCCGCAAGGGCGGCGAGCAGGAGCACCGGCTCGCCACCCTGCCGGCCTGGCGCGAGGCGCCCTGGTACACCGCCCGCGAGCGCGCCGCCCTCGCCCTCACCGAGGCCGTCACCCTGGTCACCCAGGGGCACGTGCCGGACGCCGTCTACGACGAGGCCGCCAAGCACTTCGACCAGCAGGAGCTGGCGCAGCTGATCGCCCTGATCATCGCGATCAACTCGTGGAACCGGATCGCCATCACCTCCCGGCTGAGCCCGGCCCCGAAGCAGGCCTGAGGGTCGGTCCCGGAGGTGTCCGGCCGCCGATCCGGGGCAGCCGTAAGCCATCTCACAGTCCGTCGGGCCCGGTCCGGTGGGGACCGGGCCCGCGGTGCCCCTATATTTGAACTGACTGGTCAGTTCAAAAACGGGGGAGGGGCGCCATGGCCGACCGGAACACCACCGGGGCCGCCGTCCGCGCCGAGGCGTTGTCACTGCGCGGAGCACGGGGCTGGGTCTACCGGGACGTCGGATTCGAGGCGCCACCCGGCGCCCTGGTCGCGCTGGAGGGCGAGGCCGGCACCGGCCGCACCTCCCTGCTGCTGACCCTCGCCGGACGGATGCGCCCCACCGGCGGCAGCGCCGCCGTCGACGGCCTCGAACTGCCCCGGCACGCCGCCAAGGTCCGCCGGATCGCCGCCCTCGGCCCCGTCCCCGGCGTCAACGAGCCCGACCCGGCGCTCAGCGTCGCCGCCCACCTGCGCGAACAGCTCCACCTGCACGGACGCCCGTTCGCCCCCCTGGTGCGCCGCGGCACCGACCGGCGGGCCGCCGAGGCGCTCGCCGCCGCCGGCCTCGACCCCGCGACCCTCCCCGAAGGGCTGCACACCCCCGCCCGGGAGCTCGGCGCACTCGACCGCCTGCGGCTCTCGACCGCGCTCGCCCTGATCGGCGGGCCCCGGCTGCTCTGCGCCGACGACATCGACGACCGCCTCGACGACACCGCCCGCGGCGCCGCCTGGCAGCTGCTCCGCGACGTCGCCGACCGCGGCACCACCGTGCTGGCCACCACCACCGACGCCGGACGCGCCGCCGGCCTCGCCGACCTGATCGCGCGCACCACCCGCACCGACGATCCCGCGGGGACCGCCGCGGCACCCGAGGAGGAGGCCGCCGATGCGCGCGCTTAGCCTGGCCCGCCTGGAGTTCGGCCGCTTCTCCCGCGGCCGGCTGCCCCGCGCCGCGATGGCCGCCCTGCTGCTGCTCCCGCTGCTCTACGGCGCGCTCTACCTCTGGTCGTTCTGGGACCCGTACGGCCGCCTCGACAAGCTGCCGGTCGCCCTCGTCAACGAGGACCGCGCCGTCACCGTCGAGGGCAACCGGGTCGACGCCGGACACGACCTGACCGCCAGGCTCCGCCAGAGCCACACCTTCGACTGGCAGGAGACCACCGCCGCCGACGCCGAGAAGGGCCTCGCCACCGGCCGCTACTACCTGACCCTCACCGTCCCCGCCGGCTTCAGCGCCGGCATCGCCAGCAGCAACGGCGACCACCCGGAGCGCGGCACCCTCCAGGTGCGCACCAACGACTCCAACAACTACGTCGTCGGATCGATCTCCAAGACGGTGTTCGGGGAAGTCCGGGCCGCCGCCAGCGCCAAGGCCTCCGCCGGGTTCTACGACAAGATCTTCCTCGGCTTCTCCGACCTGCACGACCGCACCGCGCAGGCCGCCACCGGAGCCCACCAGCTCGCCGACGGCGCCAACCGGGCCCACGACGGCTCGGCGAAGCTCGCCGACGGCACCGCCCGCGCCAAGGACGGCACCGAGCAGCTCGCCGCCGGCGGCCGCGACGCCCGCACCGGCGCCGCCGACCTCGCCAACGGCCTGGACAAGGCCAAGCAGGGCAGCAGCAGCCTTGACGACGGCATCGCCCGGATCGACGACAGCCTCGCCCGACTGACCACCGGCGCCCGGCAGGTCGCCGACGGCACCCAGCAGCTCACCGACGAGGTCGACCCGCTGGCCCGCAAGATCTCCCCGGTGCTGCACACCTACCCGGAGCAGATCCGCACCGCCGCCCGGCTCACCGCCGAGGCCGCCGCGAAGCTCTCCACCGACCTGAAGGACCTGCCCGCCCGCTCCGCGGCCGTCCTCGCCGACGCCCGCAAGGTGTCCGGCGAGATCGACGCCAGGTACGCCCGGGACTGCCCCGGCGGCACGGCCGCCCCGGGCCACGACGCCGGCGACTGCCGGGAGGACGCCGAGCTCTCGAAGATCGGCCACCGCCTGGTCACCGCCGCCGAGGACACCGACGCCCTGATCCACCGGGCGACGCCCAAGCTGGACGAGGTCGCGGCCTACGCCGACGACGTGCAGAAGGCCGCCCAGAAGCTCGCCGACCCCGACCTCGCCGCGAAGTTCGACGCCAAGGTCGCCGACCTGCACCGCCTCGACGACGGCGCCCACGCGGTCGCCGACGGCGCCGCGAAGATCAAGCAGGGCACCGCCGCCGCCCTCACCGGCATCCGCGGCCTCGACAGCGGCCTCGGCCGCCTCGACGACGGCGCCCACCGCCTCTCCGGCGGCATCTACCGGCTCTCCACCGGCATGGCCGACCTCGACTCCGCCACCGGACAGCTCGCCGACGGCGCCGCCCGCCTCGACGACGGCCTCGGCACCCTCGCCGACGGCTCCGGCCGGCTCGCCGCCGGACTGCAGGACGGCGCCGCGAAGATCCCCGACTACACCGACGGCCAGCGCGCCGCCCGGACCGCCGCGATGAGCGACCCCGTCGCCCTCGCCCGGCAGGAGCTCAACAAGGCGCCCAACTACGGCACCGGCTTCGCCCCGTACTTCGTTCCGCTCGCGCTGTGGGTCGGCGCGATGGTGACCTACATGCTGATGCGCCCGCTCGGCCCGCGCGCCCTCGCCGGCAACGCCCCCTCCTGGCGGGTGGCACTGGCCGGCTGGCTGCCCGCCGCCGCGATGGGCCTCGCCCAGGCCGCCGCGCTGATCGGCGTGCTGCACTGGGGCCTCGGCCTGCAGCCGGAGCGGACGGCCGGCCTGCTCGGCTACCTCGCGCTCACCGTGCTCTGCTTCACCGCCCTGATGCAGTGGATCAACGCCCGGTTCGGCCCGGCCGGCCGGCTGCTCGCCCTCGCCCTGCTGATGCTGCAGCTCACCTCGGCCGGCGGCACCTACCCGGTCGAGTCCAGCCCCGGCTTCTTCAACGCGATCCACCCCTTCCTGCCGATGACCTACGTGGTCGCCGGACTGCGCAGGCTGATCAGCGGCGGCGACCTCACCGTCGTGTGGACGGGCAGCGCCGTGCTCGCCGCCTTCTGGGCCGGCGCGCTCGCGCTCACCGTGCTGACCGCCCGCCGCCGCCAGGTCTGGACGCTCTCCCGGCTGCACCCGGAGCTGTCCCTCTGACACTCCGCAGGACCCTGCCGGGCGCGCGGTACGATCCGCGCGCCCGGCATTCTTCGTTCCCCACCCACCCGGCGCCCGTCGGCGTCGGCGTCCCCCACCCTCCGGAAGCACCCATGAGCCAACGCCGCAGCGCGACCCGGCAGAAGCTGTACGAGGCCGCCGTCACCCTCATCGCCGAGAAGGGCTTCTCCGCCACCACCGTCGACGAGATCGCCGAACGCGCCCAGGTGGCCAAGGGCACCGTCTACTACAACTTCGCCAGCAAGACCGAGCTGTTCGAGGGCCTGCTCAAGCACGGCACCGGGCTGCTCACCGACTCGCTGCGGGAGGCCGCCGAGGGCAGACCTCCGATGGAGGGCCTCGACGCGATGATCCGGGCCGGCCTGGTCTTCATCGCCGCCTACCCGTCCTTCGCGCAGCTGTTCGTCGCCGAGACCTGGCGCACCAACCGGGCCTGGCACGAGTCGCTGCGGATGATGCGCGACAGCGCCGTCGCCGTGGTCGCCGCCGTGCTCGACGAGGCCGTCGGCGAGGGCCTGCTCTCGGACGACCTCGACACCCAGCTGATCGCCTCGGCGCTGTTCGGCATGGTGCTGGTGGTCGCCCTCGACTGGCTGGCCTTCCAGCCCGACCGCAGCCTCGACGACGTGCACGCCGCCCTGGTCCGCCTCGTCCACGGCCGCATCACCCCGGCCTAGGAGTTCTCTTCGAAGGGCGCTCGGACGGTCGGTTCAGGGGCGCGTGGGGGTATCTCCCGGCCGAAGGCTGGGGGAGAACTGCGCGATTCGGATGCGGCTCACCGTACGAACCAGGGCCTTGCCCGAATTCGTCACGATGCCCAGCCCCGGACTGCGCAGTTCCCCGCGCCCCTGAACCGCCCCCGAGTGCCCCTCGGAGACCACTCCTGGCGGGTCCGGACGGCGTCAGCCGATCCGCACCGGCAGCTTCCGCACGCTGTTGGAGACGAACGAGGCGATCGGCTCGGGGGCCGGACCGTCCGCCGCCACCAGGGTCGGGTAGCGGCCGAACAGCCCGCGCAGCGCCGTCTCCGCCTCCAGCCGGGCCAGCCCGGCGCCCAGGCAGAAGTGCGGCCCGTGCCCGAAGGACAGGTGCCGGGACGGCGCCCGGGTGACGTCGAACCGGTCCGCCTCCGGGTGGTGCCCCGAGTCCCGCCCGGCGGCCGCGTACGAGGCCAGCAGCGCCTCTCCGCGGCGGATCAGCACCCCGCCGACCTCGATGTCCTCGGCCGCGTAGCGCAGCGGGAACTGGCCGACCGGCGAGTCGTACCGCAGGGTCTCCTCGACCACCGCCGACCAGGTGGCCTTCCCGTCCAGCACCAGCCGCAGCTGGTCCGGGTGGGCCAGCAGCGCCCGCACCGCGTTGGTGATCAGGTTCAGCGTGGTCTCGTGCCCGGCGACCAGCATCAGCAGCAGGGTGCCCACCAGCTCCTGCTCGGAGAGCCGGTCTCCCTCCTCGCGGGCGGCGATGAGGTCGGTGGTGAGGTCGTCGCCCGGCTTCTCCCGCTTGGCGGCGATCACCGAGCCGAGCAGCGCGAACAGGCCCTGCTGGGCGGCGATCGCGGCCTGCGGGGTCGCCGAGCTGGACACCAGGGTGTCGGACAGCTCGTGCAGCTCGTCCTGCTGCGTCACGTCCAAGCCGAGGAGTTCACCGATGACCTGCATCGGCAGCGGGTAGGCGAAGTGCTCCCGCAGGTCGAACTCGCCCTCCAGGCCGGCCAGTCCGTCGAGCAGCCGCTCGGCACGGGCCTCGACCGCGGGCGCCAGCTCGGCGATCCGGCGCGGGGTGAACGCCTGGGTGACCAGGCCGCGCAGCCGGCGGTGGTCGGCGCCGTCCGCGGTGACCATGCCGGGTACCGTGACGAAGTTCAGCAGCGGCCAGCCCTCGGGCAGCCGGCCCTCGCGGAAGGTCGTCCACAGCTGCGCGTTCTTGCCGACCCGCGGGTCCGCGAGCAGCTCCTGCAGGGTGTCGTGGTGGGTTATCGCCCAGACCACCACCCCGCCAGGGAGTTCCACCAGGACCGCCGGCCCGGCCTCCCGGAGCCGGGCGTTCTCGGTGTGCTGGTCGCGTCCGAAGGGGTCGAGTCTGACGGGGGTGGGGCGGTCGGCGGTGTCCATGTCGGCCTTTCGGACGCGGCGGGGCGGGGCGGGGAGAACGCGCTGTACAGCACCGGCAGGTCGACCAGGGCGCGCGACCAGGGCGACGGCCGCCACTTCAACTCGGCTGCCGGGACGGCGAGCTGCAGGTCCGGCAGCCGGTGCAGCAGGGTCTCGACGGCGGTCTCGACGATCAGCCGGGCCGGGTGCTGGGCCGGGCAGACGTGCCGGCCGGCGCCCCAGGCGAGGTGCGCCCGGTTGCCGCCGATGCCGTCCGGGCCGTGCACCGCGGGGTCCGCGTTCGCCCCGGCGAGGCCGAGCACCAGCATGTCGCCGGCGCTGATGTACTGGCCGCCGAGCACGGTGTCGCCGGTCGCCCACCGGCCGGGGAAGTTCTGCGTCGGCGGGTCCCGCCAGAGCACCTCGTCCAGGGCGTCCGAGACGCTGAGGCGCCCGCCGGTCAGCGTGGAGCGGAAGCGGCGGTCGGTCAGCAGCAGCCGCAGTGCGTTGCCCGTCCAGTTGATGGTCGTCTCGTTGCCCGCGACGAGGATCACCACCAGGTGGTGCACCGCCTCCTCGTCGGTCAGGCCCGCCTGGTGCGCCAGCAGCCAGGAGGTGAGGTCGGCGCCGGGCTGCTCGCGGCGGCGCCGCACCAGGTCGACCAGGATCGCCTGGAACTCGGCGTTGGCCCGCACCGACTTCTCGCTGCTGTCCACGAAGTGGCTGATCAGCTCGATCAGGTGGGGGCCGGCCTCGGCGGGCAGGCCGAGCAGCTGGGTGAAGACCAGCAGCGGCAGCCGGCGGGCGTACTGGGCGATCAGGTCGGCGGTGCCGTCCGGGCCCCAGCCGTCGATCAGCGCGTTGGCCGCCGCCTCGGTGGTGGTGCGCAGCTGCCGGTGGTCGATCCTCGACAGCGTGTCGGCGACGGCCGAGCGGAGCCGCTGGTGCTCGGCGCCGTCCAGGTTGAGCAGGGTGGGCCGCCAGGCGGTCATCGGCAGCAGCCGGGAGTCCGCGGCCAGCCGGCCCTCCCGGGCGACCCGCCAGCGCCGCGAGTCCTTGGAGAACAGCGCCTCGTTGCGGGTGAGTTCGAGCAGCTCGGGATAGCCGAGGACGAGCCAGGCCTCGACGCCCGGCTCCAGCTCGATCGGGGCGACCGGCCCGTACTGCTCGCGGAGCCGGGCGTACAGGCCGTGCGGGTCGTCGGAGACCGCCGGGCCGTACAGCGGCGCGGGGCGGCCGCCGCCGGCCCGGTGCATCGGGCAGCCGGGCGGCGGCACCGGGTCGGTCTCCGGCAGGGGACTGGTCATGGCTGGAGCTCCAGTACGGCGGTGGCGTGCAGATGGGCGACGAAGTCGATCAGCACGTCGTAGGCGGCCTGCCGGTCGCGGGCGTCGCAGTGCAGGATCGGCACGTCGGGCAGCAGGTCGAGCGCGTCGCGCAGCTCCTGCTCGGAGTGGCGCACGGTGTCCGGGAAGACGTTGACCGCCACGGCGAACGGGATGCCCTGTTCCTCCAGTTGGCCGAGCACGTCGAAGCTCTCGCCGATCCGGCGGGTGTCCACCAGGGCGATCGCGCCGAGCGCACCGCGCGAGAGGTCCTCCCACAGCGGCCAGAAGCGCTGCTGGCCCGGGGTGCCGAAGAGGTAGAGCGCGAGCTGCGGGTTGAGGGTGATCCGGCCGAAGTCGAGGGCGACGGTGGTGGTGGTCTTGCCCGTCCGGCCGGTGAGGTCGTCGATGCCGACGCCGGCCGCGGTCATGGTCTCCTCGGTGCGCAGCGGCGCGATCTCGCTGAGCGACCCGACGAGGGTGGTCTTGCCGACGCCGAAGGGCCCGGTGACGAGGACCTTGACGGCGCCCTGCACGGTGGAGGGCAGATAGGACGGTTCAGCGGAGTTGGCGGAGGCCAACGAGCACCTCCTCGAGGAGCGACGTGGGCAGGCGGTCGGCCTGCGGGACGTCCGGCGACCGGTGGACGGCGGTCGCCGGGGGCAGGACCTGGACGGCGCCGAGGTCCCAGAGATCACCGACCAGCACCTTCACCACGCTGAGCGGCAGGTGCAGGTGGGCGGCGATCTCGGCGATCGCGAGCAACCGCCCGCAGAGCGCCAGGATGCGCTGGTGTTCCCGGTTGAGCTCGGCCTCGCCGAGGTCCGCCCCGGGCACGGTGGAGACCAGGCTCTCCAGTGCCAGGACGTTCCGGCTGGGCCGGCTCCGGCCGCCCGTGATCACGTACGGCCGGACCGGGCCGCTCACCGCGCGTCCCCGGCCGCCTGCTCGATCCGGGGCGGACTGGTCAGGTGGGTGCCGATCCGTTCGACCATCACCTGCATCTGATAGGCCACCAGGCCGGCGTCGACCGCCTCGCCGGTCACCACCGCGAGGTGTGCGCCGGCCCCGGCGGCGACGATGAACAGGTAGCCGCCGCCGTACTCGACGACGATCTGCCGGGTCGCACTGCCCGGTCCGCCGAAGCCCTGCGCCACGCCGCGGGCGAGCGACTGCAGCCCGGAGCAGGCGGCGGCGAGCCGTTCGGCGTCGTCGCGGCCGATCTTGGCACTGCGGCCGATCTCCAGCCCGTCGTTGGACACGACGACGGCGTGCCGCACCTCGGGCACGGCGACGATGTCCGCGAGAAGCCAGCCGAGATCAGGATTGGTGGTCATAGAACTCTCCTGCGCGCAGGGGGTGTTGGGGGGAGGCGGGAAGCGTCCCGGCCGGCCCGGGGGCGGGCTCGGCCGGAGTTCCGTGCTGCTGGTCCTGCTGGTGCTGCGGGTTCTGCTGGTGCGGGTTCTGCTGGTCCTGGGCGGTACGGCCGGTGGCCGACCGGCCGCTGGCGGTGCCGGCCTGGAAGAGCGCCATGAAGGCCTGCGCCTCCCGGGCGGAACGCTGCGGCACGGCGGCGGCGGGCTGCTCGGTGGCGTGCCGTCCGGGCGCGGGCGGCGCGGCCCGGCGGCGGTTGGTGCGGCGCGGGAGCGCGCCCTCCGCGGCCGCGGCCTGCGGTGCCGCGGCGGG
>NZ_BAAALD010000102.1:0-26863 GCF_039528095.1 Kitasatospora arboriphila | reverse complement strand
TCCAGGACCCACTCAAGGCCGTCCGGCAGCATCAGCGACACGAGTCAGTTCCCCCCAACTGACCGGCCCGTCCGGCTCCGGGGCCGGGACGGGTGAACGAGAACGAAGCACAACACGAACGACGAACAGTCAGACGATCCTATTCATCACACTGACACGCCGTCGCCCCCCGACGCCGGGAAGATCCCCGGTCGGCACCGTCGGGGCCGGCCCTTCACCGGCCCCGCACGAACACCGCGACAACCCTGCACACGGACCGGACGGTCCGTCACTTCCGCCGGTCGTCGCGCTTGGCGGAGCCGCTCTCCGCCTCCTCCTGCTCGCGGACCATCTTCTCCGCGCGCTCCTCCGACCTGCGCCGGTCCTCCGGCGACAGGTGCTCGGCGGCGTCGTGGATCTCGCCGAGCCGGCCGGTGATCGCGTGCATGTAGCGGTCGGACTCGATGACGTCCTTCATGCCGATCCGGCCGCTGAGCACGCCCTTCGCCATCTCCTGCAGCTCGGGGCCGACGTTGGAGTTGTTGGCGAGGGTGCGCAGTGCCTTGTGCAGTGACGCGGCCTGGGTCGGATTGTCCGCCACGTCCAGCAGTTCGTCGTCGCCGATCTCGTGCTCTTCGGCCATGGCGGCCACCTCCCCGTCGTCCTCAACCCTGGACTTCACCCCGGACCGCGGCGGGCCAAGACCGGTCGGCCGCGGTCGTTTTCATCGTGCGATCATATGCAACCGTTCGGAGTCGACGGTGCCTGACGGTAATGTCGGCCGGAGTCCGCTACCACGGAGGAGTCGTCGTGATCACCCAGGAGCAGGCCCTCGCCGCAGCCGACCGCTGGCTGAACGGCGATGCGCCGGCCGAGCAGCGCCGTGCCGTCCGCCACCGCGAGTTCGGTCTCGGCTGGGTGGTCTGGGCCGCGCCGGCCCCGCTGGAGCGCGACCCCGTCACCGGGGAGCGGCGCCCGCCGGCCGACCTCGGCGACGCCTGCGGTGTGGTGGACCGGGAGAGCGGTGAGCTCACCGTGTGGCCCTCGATCCCGGTGGACGAGGTGGTCCGCGCGTACGAGGCCGAGCACGCCGAGCGGGCGCACCGCAACGACCCGCCCGTGACCGGCCCCGGCAACACCGCCGTCGCGACCTACGTGAACCCGGCCGACGGCGAGGAGGTCATGCTCTACCGCAACGCCGGTCCGGGTCTGCCGCCCGCGGAGTACCAGCTCGCCGCGGAGCTCGACCGGCTGGGCGTGCCGGCCGGGAACGTGGTCGCCGTCCACACCGACCTGCGCCCGGCCACCCTGCCCGGCGGCTACACCGCCGCCCTGCTGGAGCGCGCCTTCCCCAACGCGAGCGTCTCCTGCTCGCACACCTACGGGATCTTCGCCGACGAGCGGGCCGAGGGTGCTGCCGCACTCACGCTGCACGCCGAGCGGGTCGCCCGCCTCGCGGGGCAGGCGCTGCCTCCGCGCCCGCACCGGGTGCCGGCGCCGCAGCCCGGCGAGGTCGAGCAGGCCGCTCCGGTCCGTGACGTGGCGCTCGGCCGCCGGCTGGCCGAGGTGTTCGGCGAGGTCGTGCGGTACGACGCCGACGACATCGCGGGCAGTGCGCTGCCCGAGCCGGTCCGTTCCACGCTGACCTGGGCGGGGCTGCCCGCCGACGTGCCGCTGTTCTTCGTCGCGGACCGCCCGGACGCCCCGCCGGCCGGCGGCCTCCTCGCCGACCTGCGCACCCATCTGACGGCCGCGGGCACCGAGCTGGAGGACTCGCTGCTGGACGTCCTCGCAGGCTGGACGAGGATCGGCTCCGACGGCCTGTGCATCGTCGCCGTGCAGTGCACGGGGGACGAGCAGGGCCTCGGCTCGGTGTGGGCCGTCAACCCGCGCACCGGCAGCGGACGGTACGTCAGCGCCTCGCTCTCCGCCTTCCTGCGCGGCCTGGACGCCCTGGTGACGGCGCGTGCCGCGATGCGCGGGCTCGACCCGCTGGCCGCCGGTGCCGCGGTCGCCGCGCTCCAGACGGAGCTCGCCGGGATCGACCCGCAGGCCTTCCACAAGGACTCGACCTGGTGGAACGTGATCGTCGAGCAGATGTGGCACGGCCTGTTCTGACCCGGCCCCACGCGTTCGGGGGGCGCTCTCAGGAGAGCTCGACCCGTACCAGGGCGGCGGCCAGCGCGGGCAGTTCGGGCCCCGGCACCAGGGCGCCCAGGGCGTCGCCGTCGGCCGGCAGGCCGAGCGAGGCGGCGGCGTCCCTGGCACGGCGGTCGAAGGACGGTCGCAGCTCCGGCCAGACGCCCTGGACCTCGCGGCAGAAGACGTCCGCGCCGACCGGCCCGATCCGGGGGAACTCCTGGAGCAGCCGGTGCACCGCGGCCCGGTCGCCGTCGGCCTCGCCGCGCAGCCGGCGCAGATCGCCCCGCCAGCGGTCGAGGAGCAGCTCGGCGCCGCGGCCGAGGGCGGTGGCGGTGCTCTCGTCGTAGCGGACGTAGTGGGCGCGTCCGAGCGCGTCCACGCGGTCCTGCCAGCCGGAGTCGGCCATCGCCCGCGGGGTGCGCAGGCCGGCCCGGAAGAGTTCGCGGGTGGCGGCGGTGGCGATGTCGGCGTGGATCCGGGTGGAGCAGAGCAGGGTCAGCACCAGCAGTTGGTAGAGCGGCGCGGGCTTGTCACGCAGGGTGATCCCGGCCTCCCGCGCGTAGGTCTGCCCGCGCTCGCGCAGCAGGCGGGCAGCCGTCTCCACAGCCTCGCTCACCCGGGCGCGCCTACCCCGGTCCGCCGGTTCGAACCGCGGCCCGCAGGCCGGGCCGCGACGGTCGGGCAGCGGTCAGGCGCACCAGGCGCCGCCGGTACGGCTGGCGCGGACCTCGACGGTGTAGCCCCGTCCGCCGGCGTAGGCCCAGCCCACCGCGAGGTGGGCGGTGGTGCCGTCGACCTGTTTGGTGAAGCAGAGGCCGATCCGCTCGCCGCCGGGGTCGGTGCGCCAGGCCGGTTCGTCCGGGTCGGGCGGGGCCGGCTGCCAGCCGTTGCGGGCGGCGGCGGCCCGGTAGTGGGCCACGACGTCCGCCCGCCGGGCGGGCTCGTCGTAGCCCTGCCCGTAGTAGGCGAAGCGGTCGTCGTCGTCGCAGCCGGCGTACGGCTCCCCGTCGGAGTGCGCGCCCTGCGGCGCCCCGAGTGCCCGCACCTCGGCGGTCACCGGTTGCTGCAGGCGGCGGTCGGCGCGGGTGCAGCCGTACAGGCCGCCGTCGAGCGCCCAGTACCCGCCGCCGACGACGAGCGCGGCGAGCACGAGTCCGCCGCCGACCAGCGACGCTCCCACCCGGAGATCGTTCACGGGCGGGAGCGTAGCGGTCGGCGGGCCGCGGCGGAAGCGGCGGTCAGAACACCCGGACCATGGTGCGGTGCGGGATTCCGGCGTCCTCGTAGACCGGGCCCTCGGCGGTGTAGCCGAGCCGCTCGTAGAAGCCGAGTGCCTGGGTCTGGGCGTGCAGTTCGAGTTCGCGGGCGCCGCGCTCGCGCCCGGCCTCCTCGATGGCGCGGACGAGGTCGGCGCCGAGGCCGGTGCCGCGGGCGGCCTTGCGCACGGCGAGGCGGCCGAGCAGCACCCGGCCCTCGACGCCGGTGAGCTTCAGGGCGTCGGCACCGTGGATCAGGCGGCCGGTGCCGAGGCCGGTGCCGTCGGCGGCGACGGCGAGCAGGTGCACCGAGGTGGCGTCGAGCTCGTCGTACTCGAGCTCCTCGGGGACGTTCTGCTCCTCGACGAAGACCTCGCGGCGGACGTATCGCACCTGGGCGAGGTCGGCCTCGCTCGTCGCGATCCGGATCTCGACGGCGGGCCGGTGGGTCGCGTCGGCCATGTCAGCTCTCCGCGGCGATGATGTCGAGGGCCTTCTGCAGGTCCGCGGGGTACTCGCTGCGGAACTCCACCCACTGGCCGTCGGAGGGGTGCTCGAAGCCGAGCTGGACGGCGTGCAGCCACTGCCGGGTGAGGCCGAGGCGCTTGGCGAGGGTCGGGTCGGCGCCGTAGGTCAGGTCGCCGACGCAGGGGTGGCGCAGCGCGGACATGTGCACCCGGATCTGGTGGGTGCGGCCGGTCTCCAGCTTGATGTCGAGCAGGGAGGCGGCGCGGTAGGCCTCGATGAGGTCGTAGTGGGTGACCGAGGGCTTGCCGTCGCGGGTGACGGCCCACTTCCAGTCGCTGCTGGGGTGGCGGCCGATCGGGGCGTCGACGGTGCCGGTCAGCGGGTCGGGGTGGCCCTGGACGAGCGCGTTGTACCGCTTCTCGGTGATCCGGTCGTGGAACTGCCGCTTGAGGTCGGTGTAGGCGCGCTCGGACTTGGCGACGACCATGAGGCCGGAGGTGCCGACGTCGAGGCGGTGCACGATGCCCTGGCGCTCGGCGGCGCCGGAGGTGGAGATGCGGTAGCCGGCCGCGGCGAGGCCGCCGATGACGGTGGGGCCGGTCCAGCCGGGGCTGGGGTGGGCGGCGACGCCGACCGGCTTGTCGACGAGGACGATGTCGTCGTCGTCGTGGACGATGCGCATGCCCTCGACGGGCTCGGCGACGATCTGCACGGGGGCGGCGGGGGCCGGGATCTCGACCTCCAGCCAGGCGCCGGCGGTGACCCGGTCGGACTTGGCGGCGGGGGAGCCGTCGAGCGTCACCTTGCCGTCGGCCGCCAGTTCGGCGGCCTTGGTCCGGGAGAACCCGAACATCCGGGCCAGGGCGGCGTCGAGGCGCTCGCCCTCCAGGCCGTCGGGTACGGGAAGGCTGCGGGTCTGCGCTGCGATACTCACTCGTACGAGTATGCCGGACCGCGGGGGGCGGCCCGACCGCCGCGGACGCGGTCCGCCCCGCCGGCGCGGGGCCTGCGGGGCGGTCGTCGTCGGGCCGTCACGCGGCCGCGGTCACTCCGCGCGGTCGCCGGCGCTCTCTCCGCCGTCCTGCGCGCCGTCCTGCGCGGCGGTCTGCTTGGCGCTCTGGTGGGTGGTGCCGTCCGGGTTGGAGCCGCGGAAGGACAGCAGCACCACGAGGATGCCGCCGCAGACGATCGCCGAGTCGGCGAGGTTGAAGACGGCGAAGTGCTGGACGGAGATGAAGTCCACCACGTGGCCGCGGAACACGCCGGGCGAGCGGAACAGCCGGTCGGTGAGGTTGCCGAGGGCGCCGCCGAGCAGCAGGCCGAGCGCGATCGCCCAGGGCAGGCTGTGCAGGCGGCGGGCGATCCGCCAGATCACCACGATCACGGCGGCGGCGATGGCGGTGAACACCACCGTCATCGCCTGGCCCATGCCGAAGGCGGCGCCGGGGTTGCGGATCACCTGGAAGGTCATGACGTCGCCGATGACCTGGATCGGCCGGTGGCCCTCCAGCCGGGCGACGACCAGCAGCTTGCTGCCGAGGTCGATCAGGAAGGCGAGCAGGGCGACGGCCAGCAGCACGCCGACCCGGCGACGGCGGACGCTGCGGGCGCCGCCCGCCGCGGTGGCCCCGGCCGTGGCGGTGCCGGGCTCGGAGGCGGACTCGTCCACGGCGGTCTCCGGCTCGTACGGCACGCGTGCGGTGGGGACGGCTTCGTCCTGCGTCTGGGGGGAACCTGGAGTGCTGATGATCCGCTCCGCTGCCGTGTACAAGAGGACCGGCCCGAGGCGGGCCGACCTGGGCCGGGGTTACGGGGACGAGCGTACGGCACTCGGCGGCCGGACCGCCCGTTCCCCGCCACCCCGGACGGGCGCTACCTGCGCTCCTGCTTGGCCTTGCAGCTGACGCAGAGCGTCGCCCGCGGGAACGCCTGGAGCCGGGCCTTGCCGATCGGCTGGCCGCAGGACTCGCAGACGCCGAAGCCGACGCCCTCCAGGCGGGCGAGCGCCCGCTCGGTCTGGGCGAGGCTGTCGCGGGCGTTGTTGGCGAGGGCGAGCTCGCTCTCGCGGTTGATGTTCTTGGTCCCGGCGTCGACCTGGTCGTCGCCGGCGCCGTCGTTGGAGTCGCGCATCAGGCCGGTGATCGCGGCCTCGGAGGCCTCGATCTCGGCGCGCAGGCGCTCCAGGTCGGTGTTGAGCTCGGCGTGCAGCTCGGCCACCTCGGCCGACGTCCAGGCGTCCTCACCGGGGCGTACGGGCAGCTCGGCCGGGTCCACCGACTCGGCTCCGCCGCCCCGGGCGCCGGAGCCCGCCGGGACGTGGGTGCGGCTGGCCGCCGCCCGGCCGGTGGTGGTGGTGCTGGTCTTCCGCCGTGCAGTGCTCACGGTCCCCTCCCCTGGGTCGCCTGCCACAGCCTCCCGCGTCCGCTTGGTGGCGGTACGCGTGCCAGTTGCTCTCTCAGCCATGGCTTTCGACCTCATTTACGAATGATGCGAACCGCCGGTTCCCGGCGGCCTCTGGTGCCGGAAAGATAAACCCCATCGAATCCGGTCACAACGTGACATACCGGCGTCAGATCCGATCCCACTCGGGCAGCCTCTGCCGCCACCGGTGCCCGAGCGCTGACCCTGTTGTGCCCAGATCGCCACCGGCTAATCGCCACCGGCCGACGGCGGCCCGCGCCGGGCGGTGCGGGTGCCGCAACCGGTTTGCCACGGCCGATACACTGGCCTGGCAAGGCGCAGATGGGACGAGTACCGCTGTACGCAGCCACCAGCGACCCGGGGACGGTGCGAGCCCGGGGGTGTGCACGGCGCGAAGATCACCCCGGAGCCGCCGGAAGAACGGCCGTCCGACCCGCTCGGACGGCCCAGTAGAACCGGCAGCAGACCCAAACAAGAGGGTCGCGGGCCGGTCCGGCCGCGGCCAAGGAGGGTGGTACCGCGGGACGGCCTGCCGTCTCGTCCCTCCGTCGGAGCCAGTCCACGCATCCGTCGGAGGTAGACGCCAGCGATGAGCACCTACAACCCCGTCCCCGCGCAGGTCGACCTGCCTGCGGTCGAGCACGGCATCCTGTCGTTCTGGCAGGACAACAAGATCTTCCAGCGCAGCCTGGAGCAGTCCGAGGGCCGCCCGGAGTGGGTGTTCTACGAGGGCCCGCCGACCGCCAACGGCATGCCCGGCGCCCACCACATCGAGGCCCGCGTCTTCAAGGACGTCTTCCCGCGCTACCGGACGATGAAGGGCTACCACGTCGCCCGCAAGGCCGGCTGGGACTGCCACGGCCTGCCGGTCGAGCTCGCCGTCGAGAAGGAGCTCGGCTTCTCCGGCAAGCAGGACATCGAGGCGTACGGCATCGCCGAGTTCAACGCCAAGTGCCGCGAGTCGGTCACCCGGCACACCGACGAGTTCGTCAAGCTCACCGAGCGCATGGGCTACTGGGTCGACCTCGACGAGGCCTACCGGACGATGGACCCCTCCTACATCGAGTCGGTCTGGTGGTCCCTCAAGCAGATCTTCGACAAGGGCCTGCTGGTCCAGGACCACCGGGTCGCCCCCTGGTGCCCGCGCTGCGGCACCGGCCTGTCCGACCACGAGCTGGCCCAGGGCTACGAGACCGTCGTCGACCCCTCGGTCTACGTCCGCTTCCCGCTGACCTCCGGCCCGCTGGCCGGCGAGGCCGCGCTGCTGGTCTGGACGACCACCCCCTGGACGCTGGTCTCCAACACCGCCGCCGCCGTGCACCCCGAGGTCACCTACGTGGTGGCCACCGACGGCACCGAGAAGCTCGTCGTCGCCGAGCCGCTGGTCGCCAAGGCCCTCGGCGAGGGCTGGGAGACCACCGGGCAGAGCTTCACCGGCGCCGAGATGGAGCGCTGGACGTACGACCGGCCGTTCCAGCTGGTCGAGATCGAGAACGCGCACTTCGTGGTGACCGCCGACTACGTCACCACCGAGGACGGCACCGGCATCGTCCACCAGTCCCCCGCGTTCGGCGCCGACGACCTCGCGGTCTGCCGCCGCTACGGCCTGCCCGTGGTCAACCCGGTCGAGGCCGACGGCACCTTCGCCGCGGACGTCCCGCTGGTCGGCGGCGTCTTCTTCAAGAAGGCCGACGAGGCCCTCGTCGCCGACCTGCAGGCCCGCGGCCTGCTCTTCCGCCACCTGCCGTACGAGCACAGCTACCCGCACTGCTGGCGCTGCCACACCGCCCTGCTCTACTACGCGCAGCCGTCCTGGTACATCCGCACCACCGCGGTCAAGGACGCCCTGCTCCGGGAGAACGAGAACACCAACTGGTTCCCCGAGAACGTCAAGCACGGCCGCTTCGGCGACTGGCTGAACAACAACATCGACTGGGCGCTCTCCCGCAACCGCTACTGGGGCACCCCGCTGCCGATCTGGCGCTGCGACGAGGGCCACCTCACCTGCGTCGGCTCGCTCGCCGAGCTCTCCGAGCTCACCGGCACCGACCAGAGCGGCCTCGACCCGCACCGGCCGTTCATCGACGACGTGACGTATCGCTGCCCGCAGTGCTCCGGCACCGCCGTGCGCGTCCCCGAGGTCATCGACGCCTGGTACGACTCGGGCTCCATGCCGTTCGCGCAGTACGGCTACCCGTACCGCAACAAGGAGCTGTTCGAGAAGCGCTACCCGGCGCAGTTCATCTCCGAGGCGATCGACCAGACCCGCGGCTGGTTCTACACGCTGATGGCCGTCGGCACCCTGGTCTTCGACAAGTCCTCCTACGAGAACGTGGTCTGCCTCGGCCACATCCTCGCCGAGGACGGCCGGAAGATGTCCAAGCACCTGGGCAACATCCTCCAGCCGATCCCGCTGATGGACCAGCACGGCGCCGACGCCGTCCGGTGGTTCATGGCCGCGGGCGGCTCGCCCTGGTCCGCGCGCCGCGTCGGCCACGGCACCATCCAGGAGGTCGTCCGCAAGACCCTGCTGACCTACTGGAACACCGTCGCCTTCCAGGCCCTGTACGCGCGCACCGCCGACTGGGCGCCCTCCGCCGCCGACCCGGCGCCCGCCGACCGCCCGCAGCTCGACAAGTGGGTGCTCTCCGAGCTCAACACCCTCGTCCGCGAGGTCGACCTGGCCCTGGAGGCCTACGACACCCAGCGGGCCGGCAAGCTGCTCTCCGGCTTCGTCGACGACCTCTCCAACTGGTACGTCCGCCGCGGCCGCCGCCGCTTCTGGCAGGGCGACGCCGCCGCGCTCGCCACCCTGCACGAGGCGCTGGAGACCGTCACCCGGCTGATGGCCCCGCTCACCCCGTTCATCACCGAGCGGGTCTGGCAGGACCTGGTCGTCCCGGTCGTCCCGGGCGCCCCCGCCTCCGTCCACCTCGCGAGCTGGCCGACCGCCGACGAGACCCTCGTCGACGCCGACCTCTCGCGGAACATGGCGCTGGTGCGGCGCCTCGTCGAACTCGGCCGGGCCACCCGCGCCGAGTCCGGGGTGAAGACCCGTCAGCCGCTCTCCCGCGCGCTGATCGCCGCGCAGGGCTGGGACGAACTCCCCGCCGACCTGCGGGCGCAGATCGCCGAGGAGCTCAACGTCACCACCCTGGAGTCGCTGGCCGGCGTCGGCGCCTCGCTCGTCGACACCACCGCCAAGGCCAACTTCCGTGCCCTCGGCAAGCGGTTCGGCAAGGGCGTCCAGGACGTCGCCAAGGCCGTCGCGGCCGCCGACGCCGCCGTCCTCGCCGCCGAACTGCGCGCCTCCGGCACCACCGGGGTCGAGCTGAACGGCGAGCGGATCGAGCTCTCGCCGGACGAGGTGATCATCACCGAGACCCCGCGGGAGGGCTGGGCCGTCGCCAACGAGTCCGGTGCGACCGTCGCCCTGGACCTCGCGATCACCCCGGAGCTGAAGCGGCTCGGCATCGCCCGCGACGCCATCCGCCAGATCCAGGAGGCCCGGAAGAACTCCGGCCTGGACGTCGCCGACCGGATCGTCCTCCGCTGGCGCGCCACCACCGAGGAGACCGCCGAGGCCATCGCCGAACACGGCCCCCTCGTCGCCGAGGAGGTCCTCGCCGTGGACTTCGCGGCGGGCGCCGCCGACTGGGAGTCCGCGAGCTTCACCGACGACTCCCTCGGCCTCGCCTTCCAGCTCCGCAAGGCCTGAACGTAGAGGTCGACCACTAGGGGCGCGTGGGGGTACCTCCCGGCCGAAGGCTGGGGGAGAACTGCGCAGCCCTTGGAAACGGCGAACCCCTAGGGGCGCGGGGAACTGCGCAATTCGGATGCGGTCATCCTTCCGAATCGCGCAGTTCCCCGCGCCCCTCTTCGTGGTCGGCCGCACTCGGCCGGGAGGTACCCCCACGCGCCCCCGAACACACGAGGGCGCCCCCGCCGTGATGTCGATCACAGTGGGGGCGCCCTCGATGTGGGTGGTGCTTAGTTGTCGCCGTCCTCGTCGATGAGGAAGCCCCGCATCGGGGCCGGCGCCTGCTGCATCGGCTGCGGCGGCTGCGGGCGGACCGCGGCCATCGGCTGCGTCATCCCGGCGGGAGCCATCTGCGCGGCACCGCTGCCGCCCGGCTGGCCGCCGAAGCTCGGGCTGTTGCCGCCACCGAAGGAGTTCCCGCCGAAGGACTGGCCGTTGCCGCCGAACGACGGCTGGTTGCCGCCGAAGGAGGACTGGCCGCCGAAGCTGGAACCGGTGCCCACCGAGGAGGTGGCCGGTGACATCGACGACGCCGCCGGGGGCAGCGAGGCGGTGGCCGGGATCCGCGGCGGGGCCAGCGAGTCGTCCGCCTGCGACTCCAGCTGGCGCAGCTGGGTCTCCAGGTAGGACTTCAGGCGGGTCCGGTACTCGCGCTCGAAGGCGCGCAGGTCCTCGACCTTGCGCTCCAGCGTGGCGCGGGCGGACTCCAGCGAGCCCATGGCGACGCGGTGCTTCTCCTGGGCGTCCCGCTCCAGGGCGTCGGCCTTGGCGCGGGCGTCCCGCTCCAGGCCCTCGGCGCGGCTGCGGGCCTCGCCGACGATCTTGTTGGCCTCGGAACGCGCCTCGGAGATCGCCTGGTCGGCGGTCTGCTGGGCGAGGGCGAGCACGCGGGCGGCGCTGTCGCCGCCGGGCTGCTGCTGCGGCTGGCCCATCGGGCCGCCGAGCGGGCCGCCCATCGGCTGGCCCATCGGCTGGCCCATGGGCTGACCCATCGGGCCGCCCATCGGCGCGAGCTGCTGCTGGCCGCCCATGGTCTGGCCCATCGGCTGACCCATCGGGCCGCCCATCGGCTGCAGCATCTGACCGCCCATCGGCTGGACCAGCTGCTGCTGGCCGCCCATGGTCTGCATCGGCTGGGGCTGGCCCATCTGCTGGGGCTGGCCCATCTGCTGCGGCTGGCCCATCTGACCGGCGCCGGGGCCGGGCGGGAGGGCGGGGGCGCCGGAGGGCAGGCCGAGGGGCTGGTTGCCCATCTGCTGCTGCGGGCCGCCCATCTGCGGACCGGGGCCCTGCTGCTGGCCGGGCACCGGGGGACCGGATATGGCGGCGGGCACGGGGGCGCCGGCGGGACGGGCGTCCTGCGGCGGCTCCTTGCGCATGTTGGCCTGGTTCTGCGCGGCGGCACGCGTGGCGGCGGCCAGCTTGGCGCGCAGGTCCTCGTTCTCGCGCAGCAGGCGGGTCAGCTCGGCTTCGACCTCGTCGAGGAAGGCATCGACCTCGTCCTCGTCATAGCCTTCGCGCAGCCGGACGGTCGTGAACTGCTTGTTCCGAACGTCCTCGGGGGTCAATGGCATCTCTTCACCTCAACGTGATCGTCGGCACTCCGGAATCCTGTCGCATCGCTCACAACGACAGGGACCGCACGAGCGAGATCAGGACATACACAATGATCATCAGTACGAAGAAGGACAGGTCGAGCGCCACGCCCCCGAGACGCAACGGCGGGATGAAGCGCCGAAGAAGCTTGAGCGGCGGATCCGTGACAGTGTACGTGGCCTCCAGGACCAGGACCATGGCCCTTCCCGGCCGCCACGAGCGCGCGAACTGGAAGACCCAGTCCATCACGAGGCGGAAGAGCAGGATGAGCAGGAAGACTGTCAGCGCGTAGTAAAGCACCGCCCCGACGATCCCCATCTCGTCTCCCTCTCCTGGTCATCAGCCCGTCGGTGACGCACTGTCGATCGATCCACACGTAAAGTCGTGGCCGGGTCAGCTCTGGTTGAAGAACCCACCCTCGGCGATCCGAGCCTTGTCCTCCGCCGTGACATCGACGTTAGCAGGAGACAGGAGGAACACCTTCTGTGTCACGCGCTCGATACTGCCGTGCAGACCGAAGACGAGTCCAGCCGCGAAGTCTACGAGCCGCTTGGCGTCCGTGTCGTCCATCTCGGTCAAATTCATGATCACGGGTGTGCCGTCGCGGAACTGTTCCCCGATGGTACGGGCCTCGTTGTAGGTCCTCGGGTGCAGTGTGGTGATGCGGTAGGGCTCTCGTTCGTTCACTACCTTGGGCATGATCACCGGGGAGCTCTTCTCCAGGTTCTGGCGGCGGTCGGGTGTGATGGACGACACGGGCGCCATCCGCGGCGCCTCCTGCCGGATCGGGACGGCGGCCGGGACGGGCTGCGGCGCGATGTGCGCGACCGGCGCGGGCGCCGGGCGCTCGGCCGCGGCCGGGCGCAGGTCCTCGGTGCGGCCGGTGCGGATCGGCTCGGGGTCCGCGTCGTAGTCGTCGTCGGGGTCGTACCCCTGGCCGTCGTACGTCTCGTCCTCCACGAGGCCGAGGTAGACCGCCATCTTGCGCATTGCGCCGGCCATGCTCCTGTCTCCTCCGCTCTGTGGTGGATCGACTCCGGCTCCGGCCTCGGCCTGCGGTCCCCGCAGAGGTCCGGGCTCGCCGGACCGACGGCCCGTCAGACCGTGAGGATTCTGCGGAGATGCGATCCACGAAGTTTTCGCTAGCGCACTGGAACTGCTGCTAGGTTCTGTCCTGTTTTGTCCTGCAGTCTGATCTACTACCCGGTGACGTTACCCGAGCGGTGACCGCACGCCGAGTACCGCCGTACCGACGCGTACATGTGTCGCTCCGGCTGCCACGGCCTGCTCCAGATCCCCGCTCATGCCTGCGGACACCATCGTGGCAGTCGGATGGCTCGCCCGTACGGCGCTTGAGATTTCCGCGAGCCTGGCGAAGGCGGCGGCCGGATCGCCGGCCAGCGGGCCGGCCAGCGGAGCGACCGTCATCAGGCCGTCGAGCCTGAGGCCCGGTGCGGCGGCGATCAGGTCGGCGAGCGCCTCCACCTCGGACGGCGCCACCCCGGCGCGGTGCGCGCCCTCCCCGGCCTCCTTGTCGAGGGCCACCTGCACCAGGCAACCGAGGGGCGCGCGTCCGGAGTTGAGCACCCCGGCGGAGAGCGACTCCACCAGCCGCGGGCGGTCCACGGAGTGCACCAGGTCGGCGTAGCGGACCACCGAGCGGACCTTGTTGGTCTGCAGCTGGCCGACGAAGTGCCAGGTCAGCGGCAGGTTCACGCACTGCTCGGCCTTGGGGGCGGCGTCCTGGTCGCGGTTCTCGGCCACGTCGGTGACGCCGAGTCCGGCGAGCAGCGCGGTGTCCTCGGCCGGGTAGGTCTTGGTGACCACGACCAGGGTGACCTCGTCGCGGGCGCGGCCCGCGGCCGAGCAGGCGTCCGCGATCCGCTTCTCGACCACGTCGAGGTTGGCGCCGAGCTGCTCGTACCGCTCGCGCTGCCGCGCGTCGAGGGCGGCGGAGAAGTCGGCGCCGCCCGGGAACGGTCCGTAGATGTCGTTCGTCATGAGTCTTCGGGGCCCAACCAGACGTAGCTCGCGAGCCGGCCCGTCCGCTGCTCGCGGCGGTAGGAGTAGTGGTCGTCGGACTCGAGGGTGCAGACGTCGGAGCGCACCACGTCGGTGACGCCCGCCTCGGCGAGCTGGGCGGCGACGCCGGCGGCGACGTCCAGCGCGGGCGTGCCCCAGGAGGTCTCGGCGTACGCGGCGGGCACCACCCGGGCGACCTCGGCGCGCAGGTCGGCGGGCACCTCGTAGCAGCGCCCGCAGACGGCGGGGCCGAGCACGGCGGTGATCCGCGCCGGGTCGGCGCCGAGCTCCGTCATGGCCCGCACGGCGGCGGGCACGACGCCCGCGGCCAGGCCCGGCCGGCCGGCGTGGGCCGCGCCGACAACGCCGGCCGCCCGGTCGGCCAGCAGCACGGGCGTGCAGTCGGCGGTGAGCACGGCGAGGGCGAGCGGGCGGGCGGTGACCACCGCGTCGACGGTGGGGGCCTGCCCGTCGGGCTGGCGCTCCGTCACCACGGAGACGTCCGCGCCGTGCACCTGGTTCATCCAGACCACGTCGGCCGGGTCGAGGCCGAGCTGCCGGGCGGCGATCTCCCGGTTGCGCCGGACGGCGGCCGGGTCGTCCCCGACCGCGCCGCCGAGGTTCAGCTCCCCGTACGGCGAGGTGCTCACCCCGCCCCACCGGGTGGTGGAGGCGAAGTGAGCACCCTGTCGACTGATGTGAGGAATCACGTGCGAGACGTCTACTTCAGGAAGTCGGGCACGTCGAGCTCCTCGGCGGGGCTCTCCACGTACGGCTGGCGGGCGGGCTGCACCTGCGGCGGCACCGGCGGGACGGCCGGGGTGATCCGGGCCGGCACGTCGGCGGGGCGGTCGGAGTCGTCCGAACGGGAGGTCACCGAGCCGATCCCGTAGGAGGGCCGGGTGGCCGGGCGCTCCGGGGCGGCCGCGGGCGCGGCGGAGGAGGACGAGGACGCCTTGACCACCGGCTCGCGGACGATCGCCGGCGGCTGGCCGCCGTCGAAGCCGGCCGCGATGACGGTGACCCGGACCTCGTCGCCGAGCGCGTCGTCGATGACGGCGCCGAAGATGATGTTGGCCTCGGGGTGGGCGGCCTCGCTGACCAGTTGGGCGGCCTCGTTGATCTCGAACAGGCCGAGGTCGGAGCCGCCGGAGATGGAGAGCAGCACGCCGCGGGCGCCGTCGATGGAGGCCTCCAGCAGCGGCGAGGAGATCGCCATCACGGCGGCCGCCTTGGCGCGGTCCTCGCCGCGGGCGGAGCCGATGCCCATCAGGGCGGAGCCGGCGTCCGACATGACCGACTTGACGTCGGCGAAGTCGAGGTTGATCAGGCCGGGGGTGGTGATCAGGTCGGTGATGCCCTGGACACCGGAGAGCAGCACCTGGTCGGCGGAGCGGAAGGCGTCCAGCACGCTCACCTGGCGGTCCGAGATGGACAGCAGGCGGTCGTTGGGGATGACGATGAGGGTGTCGACCTGCTCGCGCAGGGAGGCGATGCCGTCCTCGGCCTGGTTGGCGCGGCGGCGGCCCTCGAAGGTGAACGGGCGGGTGACCACGCCGATGGTGAGCGCGCCGAGCGAGCGGGCGATGTTGGCCACGACGGGCGCGCCGCCGGTGCCGGTGCCGCCGCCCTCGCCGGCGGTGACGAAGACCATGTCGGCCCCCTTGAGGACCTCCTCGATCTCCTCGCGGTGGTCCTCGGCGGCCTTCCGGCCGACCTCGGGGTTGGCGCCGGCGCCGAGGCCCCGGGTGAGTTCACGGCCCACGTCGAGCTTCACGTCGGCGTCGCTCATGAGGAGGGCCTGCGCATCGGTGTTGATCGCGATGAACTCGACGCCCTTGAGCCCGACCTCGATCATCCGGTTGATGGCGTTGACACCACCGCCGCCGATTCCGACGACCTTGATGACTGCGAGGTAGTTCTGGGGTGCTGCCACGTCGAAGGCCTCTCGCCTCGAATTTCCGGGTCGGCTCCCCTTGTCGCGAAGGCCGACGGATGTCGATGGGTGGGAAGCGCGCGCTTTCGGTGCTGGTATGTCCGAAATGCCGACCGCCGACCCGAACCCTAAACTTGAGGTTTAGGGTTGTAGCTGCGGCTGTGTCACTTCACCGTTGGACACAGCCCGGTGACACAGGACAGTAGGTCGCATCCGGTCGGTGTTCAACGAACAACGCCGAGCTTCCCGTTTTTCTTTTGAGCCTATGTGATCATCGACTCCCCGGCGAAACCGGGGTGACCACCAAGGGTCGGACCGGAGCCTCGGCGCCGTCAATACCGCCCCTTGAGGAAGAACTTACCGGATCATCCAGACACGGCCGGGGCATCCGGGGCACTCACGTCGTAATTGGCGGCTTTCCGACCGAGCAGTGCGGCCAGCACCCGGGCCTTGCGCTCCGTCCGCTCCGGACTCCCCCAGCGCACCGTCGCCCCGCCCGCCAGCTGCAGCCGGATGTCGTCGTAGCTGTGCACCTGCACCGCCCCGGCCTTGCCGGCCAGTTCGGCGGGCAGCCCGGCCGCGACGGTGATCGCCGCCCGCACCAGGGCAGGCCGGCCGAAGAGGTCCAGCACGTCGTTCGCCTGCTGACCGAGCTGCAGGTCCACCACCGGCACTCCGGCCGGGGCGGCCGCCTCGGTGGCGAAGGTGAAGCCCCCCGCGTCCACCTGCGCGAACTTCCCGTCGTCGGTGCGGACGGAGGCCACCGCCCGACGCTCCGTCACCTTGACCCGCAGGGTGTGCGGCCAGCCGCGCCACACCTCGGCCTTCGCCACCCGGGGCAGTGCCTCCACCCGCTTGCGGGCCTCGTCGAGGTCGACCCGGGCGAGCGGCCCCTGCCGCAGCCCGCCGAGCGCCGACGCCACCTCGCCCTGGCCGAGCTTCCCGCTGTCCAGGCCCTGGACGGCGACGGCGCGCACGTCCAGGGCCGAGGAGAGGAACACCGTCCAGCCGAGCAGGCCGGCCACCAGCGCGCCGAGCACGCACAGCACCGCGATCCCCCGCCGGGAGAGCCGCAGCCTGGTGGCCGGCGCGGGCGCCGGGTCGGCGGGGTCAGCCACGGCGGCGGCCGCCCCTGGACGCCTCGATCGCCTCGTAGACCATGCGGACCAGCAGCTCGTCCGCGTCCCGGCGGCCGAACTCGGCGGCCGAGCGGCTCATGTCCCACAGCCGCGCCGGGTCGGTGAGCACCGGCAGCACGTTCTGCAGCACCCACTCCGGGGTGAGTTCGGCGTCGTCGACCAGCAGGCCGCCGCCGGCCTTGACCATCGGCTGGGCGTTCAGCCGCTGCTCGCCGTTGCCGATCGGGAGGGGGACGAAGGCGGCCGGCAGGCCGACCGCCGCCAGCTCCGCGACGGTCATCGCGCCGGCCCGGCAGAGCATCATGTCGGCCGCGGCGTACGCCAGGTCCATCCGGTCCACGTACGGCACCGGCCGGTACGGCGGCATGCCGGGGATGTCGTCGACCACCGGCAGCTCGTTCTTCGGGCCGACCGCGTGCAGGATCTGCACCCCGTACTGCTGCAGGCGCGGGGCGATCGCCTGGACGGTCTCGTTCAGCCGGCGGGCGCCCTGCGAGCCGCCGGAGACCAGCAGGGTGGGCAGCCGCTGGTCGAGGCCGAAGTAGTGCCGGGCCTCCGGGCGGACGGCGTTGCGGTCCAGCGTCGCGATGGTGCGGCGGAGCGGGATGCCGATGTACCGGGAGTCGCGGAGCTTGGAGTCCGGGGTGGAGACGGCGACGAAGTCGGTGTAGCGCGCACCGATCTTGTTGGCCAGGCCCGGGCGGGCGTTGGCCTCGTGGACGACGATCGGCACGCCGGCCCGCTTGGCGGCGAAGTAGGCGGGCATCGCGACGTAGCCGCCGAAGCCGACCACCACGTCCGCGTTGACCCGCTCGATGACGTCCTGGGCGGCGCGCACGGTGCCCCGCAGCCGGCCCGGGACGGTGATCAGCTCGGGGGTGGGCTTGCGGGGCAGCGGCACGGCGGGGATCAGCGCCAGCTCGTAGCCGCGTTCGGGCACCAGCCGGGTCTCCAGGCCGCGCTCGGTGCCGAGGGCGGTGATCCCGACGGACGGGTCGTGCCTGCGGAGCGCGTCCGCGAGCGCCAAGGCCGGCTCGATGTGGCCGGCGGTCCCGCCGCCGGCGAGTACGACATGCACCGAAATTCACCGCTCCCTGCGCGCCGGACGTGCGGCCGGCTTGCGCGCTGTGGTTCGTCGTCGTGGCACCACCCTGGCCAGGAACGTCCCGGCCCGGGTGGGGTTCCGGGCGGCCAGGGCCGCCTTCGCCCCCGGGGTGCTGCGCGCGAAGCTGACCAGCACGCCGACGGCGCACAGGGCCGACAGCATGGCGGACCCGCCGTAGGAGAACAGCGGGAGCGGGACGCCCGCGATGGGCAGGAGTCCCAGTGCCGACCCCAGGTTGACCATGGCCTGCGCCATGATCCACGTGGTGGCGGCTCCCGCGGCGTACCTGACGAAGGGGTCCTTCGTGCCGATGGCCACACGGATACCCGCGTAGCCTAGTGCCGCGAAGAGACCGAGCACCGACAGCGTCCCCACCAGACCGAGTTCCTCGCCGGTGGCGGCGAAGATGAAGTCGGTGTGGGCCTCCGGCAGCTGGCCCCACTTCTCGACGCCGGCGCCGAGGCCGGAGCCGAACGGGCCGCCGGCGGCGAAGGCGTAGAGGCCGTGCAGGGCCTGGAAGCAGTTGATGTTCGGGTCCGGCTTGGTGACGCCGATGCAGGCCAGCCGGTCGAGCCGGTGCGGCACCGTGATGATCAGCGCGGTGCAGGCGACGACGGCGATGCCGAGGGTGGCGGCGAACAGCCGCAGCGGGGCGCCGACCATCCAGAGCAGGCCGAAGAGCATCGCCACCAGCACCATGGTGGTGCCCATGTCGCCGCCCAGCATGATCAGCATCATCAGCAGCACGGTGCCGGGCACCAGCGGGACGAGCAGGTGCTTCCACTGGTCGAGGGTGTGGGTGCGGTGCTTGCGGGCGAGCAGGTCCGCACCCCAGAGGACCAGGGCGAGTTTGGCGAACTCGGAGGGCTGGACCTGGAAGAAGCCGAAGCTCAGCCAGTTCCGGTTGCCGTTGACCATCACGCCGATGCCGGGGATCGCCACCAGGAGCATGCCGGCGATCACGGCCAGCAGCAGCGGGTAGGCGAGCAGCCTCAGCGCCTTGACCGGGGTGCGGGCGAGCAGCACCAGCATGACGGTGCCGAGCATGGTGGCGACCAGCTGCTTGCGGAAGAAGAACGTGATCGGCAGGTGGTGCTCCATGACCAGGATCTGGGACGAGGAGAACACCATGACCAGGCCGAGCACCACCAGCAGCATGGTGGAGCCGAGGATCAGGTAGTACGGGGTGAGCGGCCGTTCCAGCATCCAGCGCACCCGGGCGCGCAGGGCGCGGAGCCGGGTGACGGGGGTGGCGGCCTTGAAGGTGGTGGTGGTCGCCGAGATCAGCTGGAGGCGGGCGGAGCCGCGCTCCGGTGGGGCGGCCGTTCCCGCCTTGCCCTCACCGGACACCTGCTCCCCCTGTCTCTTCCGCGCTCGGGCCGGACGGCCGCTGGCGCCGTCCGGCCTGTCCCGCTATTCCATCAGGTCCAGGACCGCGGCGGCGAAGAGGTCGCCGCGTTCGCCGTAGTTGGTGAACATGTCCATCGAGGCGCAGGCGGGCGCCAGCAGGACGGTGTCCCCGGGCTTCGCCAGCGAGGCCGCCGTCCGGACGACGTCGGCCATCGCCTCGGCGCCAGTCTGTCCCGCGGCGGCTTCGACGACGGGGACATCCGGGGCGTGTCGCAGCAGCGCCTCGCGGATCAGGCCGCGGTCCTGGCCGATCAGCACGGCCGCCCGCAGGCGGTCGGCGGCGGCCGCGACGAGCTCGTCGAAGGTGGCGCCCTTGGCGAGTCCGCCGGCGATCCAGACCACCGGTTCGTACGCGGCGAGCGAGGCCGCCGCGGCGTGGGTGTTGGTGGCCTTGGAGTCGTCGACGTAGGTGACCTCGTCCACCACCGCGACCCGGGCGATCCGGTGCGCGTCGGGGCGGAAGGCGCGCAGGCCGTCGCGGACGGCCTTGGCGTCCACGCCGTAGGCGCGGGCGAGGGCGGCCGCGGCGAGCGCGTTGGCGACGTTGTGCGGGGCGGCCGGCACGACGTCGGAGACGGCACCGATCTCGGCCGCGTTGTTGGCCCGGTCCTCGACGAAGGCGCGGTCGACGAGCAGGCCGTCGACGACGCCGAGGTTCGACAGGCTCGGGGCGTCGAGCCCGAAGCCGATCGCCCGGCAGCCCTCCTCGACGTCGGCCTCGCGGACCAGCGCCTCGGTGGCCGGGTCGGCCAGGTTGTAGACGCAGGCGACCTTGTTGCCCTCGTAGATGCGGCCCTTGTCGGCGGCGTACGCCTCCATCGAGCCGTGCCAGTCGAGGTGGTCGGGGGCCAGGTTGAGAACGGCCGCGGAGTGCGGGCGCAGCGAGGGCGCCCAGTGCAGCTGGTAGCTGGAGAGTTCGACGGCGAGGACGTCGTAGGGCTCCTCGGCGAGCACCGCGTCCAGGACGGAGACGCCGACGTTGCCGACGGCGGCCGTCCGCGCGCCCGCCGCGGTGAGGATCGAGGCGAGCATCTGGACGGTGGTGGTCTTGCCGTTGGTGCCGGTGACGGCCAGCCAGGGGGCGGGCTCTCCGGTCGCCGGGTGCGGGCGGCGCAGCCGCCAGGCGAGTTCGACGTCGCCCCAGACGGGGACGCCGGCCTGCTCGGCGGCGGCGAACAGCGGGCTGTTCGGCGGCCAGCCGGGCGAGGTGACGATCAGTTCGGTGCCCTCGGGGAGGGTGTCGCCGTCGCCGAGGCGGACGGCGATGCCGGTGAGGTCGGCGGCCTTGGCGCGCAGCGCGGGGCCGTCGCCGCCGTCGACGACGGTGACCTCGGCGCCGAGGTCGCGCAGCACCCGGGCGGCGCTGACGCCGGACAGGCCGAGGCCCGCCACCACGGTCTTCAGGCCGTTCCAGTCGGGGTTGTCCGTCATCCGGCCACCCATCCTGCGTAGAAGAGTCCGAGGCCGACCGCGACGCACAGGCCCTGGATGATCCAGAAGCGGACGACGATGAGCACCTCGCTCCAGCCCTTGAGCTCGAAGTGGTGCTGGAGCGGTGCCATCTTGAAGACGCGCTTGCCGGTCATCCGGAACGAGCCGACCTGGATGATCACGGACAGGGTGATGATCACGAACAGGCCGCCGAGCAGGGCCAGCAGCAGTTCGGTGCGGGAGCAGATGGCGAGACCGGCGAGGGCGCCGCCGAGGGCGAGCGAACCGGTGTCGCCCATGAAGATCTTGGCGGGCGAGGTGTTCCACCACAGGAAGCCGAAGCAGGAGCCCATCAGGGCGGAGGCGACGACGGCGAGGTCGAGCGGGTCGCGGACGTCGTAGCAGCTCGCGGTGGCGGTGATCATGTGGGCGCAGGTCTGGCCGTACTGCCAGACGCCGATGAAGACGTACGCACCGAAGACCATCACCGAGGCGCCGGTGGCGAGGCCGTCGAGGCCGTCGGTGAGGTTCACGCCGTTCGACATCGCGGCGATCATGAAGTAGGCCCAGATGACGAAGAGCACCGGGCCGATGGACCACTCGAAGTCGTTGACGAACGACAGGTGGGTGGAGGCGGGCGTCTGGTTGCGGCTGTTGGCGAACTGCATCGACAGGACGGCGAAGGCGAGGCCCACGAAGGACTGGCCGAACAGCTTCGCCTTGGCCCGCAGGCCGAGCGAGCGGCGCTTGACCACCTTGATGTAGTCGTCGAGGAAGCCGACCAGGCCCAGACCCACGGTCAGGAACAGCACCAGGATGCCGGAGGCCGTGGGCGACTCGCCCGTTATCGCCTTGGTGGCGAAGTAGGCGACCAGTGTGGCCAGGATGAACGCGATGCCGCCCATGGTGGGGGTGCCGCGCTTGCTGTGGTGGGCCTTGGGGCCGTCGTCGCGGATGTACTGGCCGTAGCCGTGCCGGGCCAGCAGCTTGATCAGGGCGGGCGTGCCCAGCAGCGACAGGATCAGGCCGATGCCGCCGGAGAAGAGGATCTGCTTCACTGAGCGGCCCCATCGGCGAGCAGGGCCTCGGCGACCTTCTCCAGGCCGGCCGAACGGGAGGCCTTCACCAGCACCACGTCCCCAGGCTGCAGCTGACTGCGCAGCAGCTCGATCGCCGCGTCCGCGTCGGACACCAGCACCGACTCCTCACCCCACGAACCTTCGTTCCTCGCGCCGAGTTCCATGCAGGCCGCCTCGCGTCCGCCCACCGCCACCAGCTTGGTGACGTCGAGCCGGACGGCGAGCCGCCCGATGGCGTCGTGCTCGTCGAGGCTGTCCTCGCCGAGCTCCCGCATCTCCCCGAGCACCGCGAAGGTGCGGCGGCGCTCCGGGCCGCGGCCGGCCATCGACACCAGCGCCCTGAGCGCGGCCCGCATCGAGTCCGGGTTCGCGTTGTAGGCGTCGTTGACGACGGTGACACCGTCGGCCCGGTCGACGACCTCCATGCGCCAGCGGGACAGCGCACCCGCCTCGCTGAGCGCTTCGGCGGTGTCGTCGACGGGCATCCCGAGCTCCACCGCCACCGCTGCGGCGGCGAGGGCGTTCGAGACGTGGTGCTCACCGTACAGGCGCAGGTTCACGGGTGCGGAACCGGCCGGGGTGATGAGCGTGAAGGACGGCCGGCCGGTGGCGTCCAGGCGGACGTCGGCCGCCCGGACGTGGGCGTCCCGGCTCTCGCCGAACAGCACGACGCGGCCCTTGGTCCGGCTCGCCATCGCCCGCACCAGCGGGTCGTCGGCGTTGAGGACGGCGACGCCGTCGGCGCCGAGCGCCTCGACGATCTCGCCCTTGGCCTGCGCGATGCCCTCCTTGGAGCCGAACTCGCCGACGTGGGCGCTGCCGACGTTGAGGACGATCGCGATGCTGGGCGGGGTGATGCCGGTCAGGTACTCGATGTCGCCCTTGTGCCGGGCGCCCATCTCCAGCACCAGGTGCTTGGTGCCCGGCTCGACCCGCAGGGCCGTCATCGGGTGCCCGATCTCGTTGTTGAGGTTGCCGGGCGGGTAGACGGTCTCGCCGCGGCGCTGCAGCACCTGGGCGATGAGGTCCTTGGTGCTGGTCTTGCCGGAGGAGCCGGTGAGGGCGACCACGGCGGTGCCGGTAGCGCGCTCCACGACGGCGCGGGCGAGCCGGCCGAGGGCCGCCACCACGTCGTCCACCAGGATCGCGGGCACGCCGACCTGACGGGAGGCCAGCACCGCGACGGCACCGCCGTCGATCGCCCTGGCGGCGTAGTCGTGGCCGTCCACGTGCTCGCCGGCCACCGCGACGAACAGGCCGCCCGGCTGCACCTGGCGGGAGTCCACCACGACCGGTCCGGTCACCAGGGCCTCGGGGTCGGCGCCGTCGAGCGTGCCACCGACCGCCGCGGCGGCCTCGGCGAGGGTCAGTGCGATCACGGCTGCTCTCCTTCGGGGGCCTGCTCGGGGGCCTGCTCGGGGCGGGCGGGGGCCTGCTGGTGGCGGACGGTCCGCGCGATGGCCTCGCGCAGTTCCTCGCGGTCGTCGAACGGGCGGACCTCGCCCTTCGCGTACTGGCCGACCTCGTGGCCCTTGCCGGCCACCAGGACGGTGTCCCCGGCGTGCGCCCGGGCGACGGCGTGCAGGATCGCCTCGGCGCGGTCCGGGACGACCAGCACCTCGCCGCGTTCCTGCTCGGGCACCTCGGCGGCGCCGGCGAGCATCGCGGTGAGGATCGCCAGCGGGTCCTCGGAGCGCGGGTTGTCACTGGTGAGCACGGCGGTGTCGGCGATCCGCGCGGCGATCGCGCCCATCGGGCCGCGCTTGAACGGGTCGCGGTCGCCGCCGCAGCCGACGACGACGTGCAGCCGGCCCTTGGTGACCTCGCGCAGCGACTCCAGGACGGCCTGCAGGGCGTCCGGCTTGTGCGCGTAGTCGACCACGGCGACGTACGGCTGGCCGGCGTCGACCCGCTCCAGGCGGCCGGGCACGCCGGTCGAGGCCGCGACCCCGGCGGCCGCGGCGTGCAGCGGCACGCCGGCGGTGACCAGGGCGGTGATCGCACCGAGGGCGTTGGCCACGTTGAACGGGCCGGGCAGCGGCACCGAGGCGTCCGCGGCGGCGCCGTCCGGGCCGACCACGCGGAAGGTCGAGCCGGCCGGGCCGAGCTGGACGTCCACGGCCCGCCAGTCGGCGTCCGGGTCGCCCTTCGCGGAGAAGGTCACCACCGGGATCGGCGCCTCGGCGGCCAGCCGGCGGCCGTAGGCGTCGTCGAAGTTGGCCACCCCGCGGCGGGCCTTGTCGGTCTGGAAGAGCCGGGCCTTGGCCCGGTAGTAGTCCTCCATGTCCGGGTGGAAGTCGAGGTGCTCGGGGGTGAGGTTGTTGAACAGCGCGACGTCGTACATCACGCCGTCGACCCGCCCGAAGACCAGCGCGTGGCTGGAGACCTCCATGACGACGGCCGCCGCGCCGCGCTCGCGCATCACCGCGAGGACGGCGTGCAGGTCGGTGGACTCGGGGGTGGTGCGCTCGCTCTTGATCCGCTCGCTGCCGACCCGCATCTCGACGGTGCCGATCACGCCGGGCAGCAGGTTGCCGCCGCGCAGGCCGGCCTCGACCAGGTACGAGGTGGTGGTCTTGCCGTTGGTGCCGGTCAGGCCGATCATCAGCAGCTGCTCGCTGGGGCGCCCGTACACGGCGGCGGCGAGGTGGCCCATGGCGCCGCGGACGTTGTCCACGACCAGCAGCGGGGCGCCGGCCCCGCGGGCGAGCTCGGCGCCGGCCGGGTCGGTCAGCACGGCGACGGCGCCCGCCGCCACCGCCTGTCCGGCGAAGGCGGCGCCGTGGTGGTTGGCACCGGGGAAGGCCACGTACACGTCACCGGGACGCACCGCCCGGGAGTCGTGGGTGATGCCGGTGACCCCGGTGTCCTCCGCGCCCTCGGCGGGCGCCAGGCCCAGCTGTCGGGCGACCTCGGCGAGCGGCAGCGCCGCCGGGCTGGAGGGGCGGGGCGGGCTCGCGGAGATTTGATCGGGTTTCGGCACGGCGGGCAGGGTATCGGCCGAAGGGCCTCCAGGGCCAAACCGGGCGGGGGTGCCCCCGTCGTTCCGCTCCGCCGGGCGCGGATCGCTGCTGCGGTGGTCGGGGGCGTCGTTCATCAGGGCTTCCAGTCGACGGGCAGGTTCGGCGCCTCGCTGCCGCTCGGCGCGACCCGCAGGGTCTTCAGGGCGAACTCCATCACCTGCTTGAACACCGGGCCGCACAGCTGGCCGCCGAAGTGGCCGTTGACCGGGTCCTGGATCACGCAGGAGACCGTGACCCGGGGCTGGTCGGCCGGCGCGAAGCCGATGAAGGAGGCGGTGTACCCGGAGTACCGGCCGGTCTTCGGGTCCACGCGGTTGGCGGTGCCGGTCTTGCCGGCGACACGGTAGCCGGGGATCGCCGCCTTGGTGCCGGTGCCCTGCTCGTCGGTGACGACGGACTCCAGCATCTCGGTGAGCGTCTTCGCGGTCGCCTCGCTCACCACCCGGGTCTGCGCGCCCGGCGGGGTCGGGGTGTAGCGGCCGTCCGGGCCGGTGGTGCCCATGACCAGGCCGGGGGCGACCCGCACCCCGCCGTTGGCGATGGTGGAGAAGACCGAGGTGGCCTGCAGGGCGTTGACCGACAGGCCCTGCCCGAACGGGATGGTGTACTGCTGCGAGCCCTTCCAGTCCTCCGGCTTGGCGAGGATGCCGCGGGTCTCGCCGGGGAAGCCGAGGCCGGTGGGCTGCCCGATCCCGAACTTCTGCAGGTAGCCGCCGAGCACCTTGTTGGCCGCGGCCTGGTCCTTGCCCAGGTGCTCGGCGGCCTCGATGGTGCCGATGTTGGAGGACTTGGCGAGCACGCCGGCCAGCGTCAGGTACCAGGTCTCGTGGTCGACGTCGTCGTGGAAGACCCGGTCGGAGCGCTGCAGCGTGTTGGGCACGGTGACGTGGGTGTCCCAGCTCGCGGTGCCGGTGTCCAGCACCGCGGCCATGGTCATCAGCTTGGCGGTGGAGCCGGGCTCGTACGCGTCCTGGACGGCGGCGTTGCCGAGCTGCTCGGGCCGGGCCGAGGCGAGCTTGTTCGGGTCCAGGCCGGGCGAGGTGGCCATGGCGAGGACCCGGCCGGTCTTCACGTCCTGGACGACGACGTAGCCCTTCTCCGCCCCGGCGTTGGCGACCTGGTCGGTGATGGCCCGCTGGGCCGCCCACTGGATGTCCTTGTCGACGGTCAGCCGCAGGTCGGTGCCGGGCACCGGGGCCTGCATGCCGCCGCCGGAGCCGGGCACGATCCGCCCGCCGACCGAGGCGTAGGTGGAGCGGCCGTCCACGCCCGCGAGGTCCTTCTGGTACTGCAGCTCCAGGCCGCCGGTACCGGTGCCCTCGGCGTTGACGAAGCCGACCAGGTTGCCGGCGAGGTCGCCGGCCGGGTAGACCCGCCGCTTACCGGGCGACCAGACCACCCCGGCGAGGGTGTTGGCGCAGGCGGCGTCGACCGCGGTGCGGCCGCCCTTCTCCACGGGCTTGCCGAGCAGCTGCCGCTGCCCCCGGCAGGCCTTGCTGTCGGCCTGCTTGGCCAGGTCGGCGCGCAGGTCGGCGATCCTGTTCTTCGCCTCCGGGGTCTGCCGGGGCGCGAGCAGCGCGTACCGGCTCTTCGGGTTCTTCGGGTTGAGGTGCAGCAGTCCGGCGATCTTCTCCTGGGGCACGCCGAGGATCGGGGCGAGCAGCGCGGCGGCCTGCTCCGGCGCGTCCGGGACGTGGGTGGCCGCGGGGGTGAACAGCGTGGGGTCGGCGGTGATGTCGTAGGCGTCCACGGTGGTCGCCAGGACGGTGCCGTCGCTGGACGTTATCGAGCCGCGCTCCGCGGACAGCACGACCGGCACGTACTGGTTGGCGCCGGCCTCGGAGGCGAGCGCGTGCGAGTCGAGCAGCTGCAGCTGGACGAGCCGTCCGGCGAACACCGTGAAGACGACGACCAGCGCGATGCCGGCCAGCCGCAGCCGCTTGCGCGGGTCGGCGAGACGGATCATGCGCGGCTGCGGGCGGGCGGCGGGGCGCTGCGGGCGGCGGGCCGGGCGGGCAGCCCGGGGGTCGGCGCCACGGCCGCGGTCCGGGCGCGGGGGCGTCCGGCGGGCCTGGTCGGCGGAGAGCGGGCGGGGG
>NZ_BAAALD010000101.1:0-26881 GCF_039528095.1 Kitasatospora arboriphila | reverse complement strand
CTGGTCGGTGAGCGGCGCGGACTCGGCGGGGGTGGCCTCGGCGAGCCGGCCGCCCACCCGCGTCGGGACGTACCCGACCGTTCCGCGCCGACCGGTCGGGCCGCCGTGCGATGATCGCCCGGTGGAGCGAGCGACGAGGGGCAGGCGACGGATGCGCAGCGGTGCGGCCGCCGCCGGGGCACTGCTGATCCTGCTCGGCCCGGCCGCGCTGCCGGCCGCCGCCGACGAGCGGCCGGAGCGCCTCTTCACCGTCCACGACAAGCGGATCACCGAGTCCAGCGGCCTCGCCGCGAGCCGGGCCCACCCCGGCGTGTACTGGACGCACAACGACAGCGACGACGGCCCGTACGTGTACGCCGTCGACGGCGAGGGCCGCACCGTCGCGACCGTCACCCTGCGCGGCATCAAACCGCGCGACGTGGAGGCGATCTCGCTCGGCCCCGACGGCCGGCTGTACGTCGGCGACATCGGCGACAACCTCGACGGCACCTGGCCCGAGGTGTGGATCTACGCCTTCCCCGAGCCCGCCGAACTCCACGACCAGACGGTCACCGCCGTCCGGTACAAGGTCCGCTACGAGGACGGCCCGCGCGACGCCGAGGCGCTGATGGTGCACCCGGTCACCGGCCGCGCCTACATCGCCAGCAAGAAGCAGTCCGGCGGCGGCCTCTACCAGGGCCCGGAGGCGCTCTCGCCGACCGGCGTCAACACCTTCAAGCGGATCGCCGACGTGCCCTGGGTGACCGACGGCGCCTTCTCGCCGGACGGCCGCCGACTGGTGCTGCGCGGCTACTTCGGCTCGGACCTGTACGCCTGGGACGGCACCCCGAAGAAGCTCCGCTCGCTGGACGTGCCCTTCCAGCGCCAGGGCGAGTCGGTGACCTTCTCCGCGGACGGCACCGCCGTCCTCTACGGCAGCGAGGGCAGCGACAGCGACGTCTGGCGGCTGCGCCTCACCCAGGACGCCGCACCCGCACCGTCCGGCAGCCCGGCCGCCGCCCCCTCGGGCGGCGCGCAGACGTCCTCCGGCCGGGCCGCCGGCTCCGGATCCGGCTCGGTCGGCGGTACCGACCACGCGCTCGCCGCCCTGATCGCGGTGGCCGCGGCGATCGGCCTCGCCAAGCTCTGGTCCGGCCGGAGGAAGGGGAGCTGACGATCCGTCGGATCGCCGGACGGGCGCCCGGGCGGGCGGCCGGGCCGCGATCCGTTCGTGAGAGCGTCGCCGGTGACGTCGCGGCCGCCGACCGGGACGGCTGACGGCCGCCCCGCGCAGCCGCGACGAGGTCGCCGCCTTCCTCGGCGACCGGGAGGTCCTGGAGCCCGGCGTGGTGCCGGTGACGGCCTGGCGGCCGGACGGCGAGCCGCCCGCGGACCCGAAGGCCGCCCGGTACCGGGCGGCCTTCGCGCGCAAGCCCTGACCGGGGAGGGCCTCCGGCGCCCCCGCACCGCGGCGGGTGCTCAGCGGCCGCCGTTCACCACCGCACTGGAGACCGCACCGGTGTGCAGGTTCCACCGCTCCAGGATCCGGTCGTACTCGCCGTTGCGGATCAGCCGGTCCAGCGCCTTCGCGACGGCCGTGCGCAGCTCGGGGTCCGCCTTGTTCACCGTGATCGCGTACGGGCTGGACTGGATGTGGTCGCCCGTCAGCTGGAACCGGCCGCCGCGCACCGCCGAGGTGTTGAACTGGGCCACCGGGTAGTCGTTGAGGTCCGCCACCGCCGTCCCGTCCGCGACCTCCGCCAGCGCCAGCTCGTCGTTGGCCAGCTGGTGCACGTCCAGCTTCTTGTCGTACCGGCTGCAGGCGCCCGCCTGGCGGATCGCGATCTCCGCCTGCACGGTGCCCTTCTGCACCGCGACGGCGTGCCCGCACAGGCTGTCCAGGCCGTTGATCCGCTCCGGATTGCCGGCCTTCACCAGGATCGAGGTGCTGGTGAAGAAGTAGTCCACGAAGTCGACGCCCGGCCCGGAGGTGCGGCCCCCGTCGTCGATGCCGTTCTGCCGGTCGGTGGTGTCGATCACCGCGGACATCGCCAGGTCGACGTCCTCGGACTGCAGGGCCGGGATCAGCCGGTCGAAGGGCATGTCGACGAACTCGATCCGCAGCCCGAGCAGCTTGCCGATCGCCGCGGCCAGGTCCGGGTCGAGGCCGGCCGGCCGGCCGTCGGCCTCCTTGTAGTCCACCGGGGCGTAGTTGAGGTACGAGCCGATCCGCAGCACACCGGCCTTGCGGACCGCCTTCGGCACCCGGTCGCGCAGGTCGGACGAGCCGTCCGCGGCCGGCGAGACCGCACTCGCGCAGCCGGACAGCAGCAGGCCGGCCGCACCGGCGGCCGCGAGGGTGCGCCCGGGCACGCGGGCGCGCCGGGGCAGGGGTGAGTGGTGCATGGTGAGGGAGCTTCCTGAGGGAGGGAAGAACGGAGGAAGACTGATGGCACTCACGCCGCCGAGGCCGCAGGGTTACGCGGCGCGGACCTGGTCCCGTCACCGGAGGCCGCCGCAGGATGGGCAGGCGGCCTGGTCGACCGAGGTACGCCACCGGGGGCGGACCGCCCATCCTTCCACCCCGGACGCCACCGCGGCCCCCGGGGTCCCTACCCGGCGGTAGGCCGCGCGCCGCTGTCGGAGGCCCGCGCTAACGTCCCCGACCGACGCCGATGCCGAACGGGGAGGACCGATGGGCTGCCGAGGAGTGCACTTCGCCCTGACCGCCGAGCAGGCCGAACGGCTGCTCGCCGCCGGGGACGACCGGGCGGTGCTCGCGGAGGTCGCCGGGATCGAGGAGGCTTGGGACACCGACCACCTCGCCGAGACCGACAAGGCGTGGGACGCCATCCACCGCTGCCTCGCCGACGGCACGCTGTCGTACGACGGCGGCGACCACCCGCTCTCGCACGCCGTCCTCGGCGGCCTGCCGCTGTACGACGGGGACGACCACGTCGTCGTCCTCACCACCCCGCAGGAGGTCGCCGACGTCGCCGCGGCCCTCGCCGGGATCGACGAGTCCCGGCTGCGCGAGCGCTTCTTCGCGCTCGACCCGGAGGACTACGACGGCGCCCGCGACGAGGAGGACTTCGGCTACACCCGGTACTGGTTCGGCGAACTGCGCGCCTTCTTCGCGCGCGCCGCCGCCGACGGGCGGGGCGCGGTGTTCACCGTCAGCCAGTGATCGGAGCAGTGGCCGGACCGGCGACCGGCCCCGCCGGGCCCGGCAGGACCGCAGCACACCGCTCGCTGGCGCGCCGGCGGGAGGCGGGTCACGGTGGGGGGAGGACGGGCGGCCGGCGTTCACCCGGTGATCATCCGGGTCATGCCGGGCGGTGGGGCGGAGTTCCGGCCCGGGTGTGAGGGGGGCGGAGGTTCTCGGTCGACGGACCGGTACCCCGGTCGAAGGGTCTGTTGTGAAGCGCACCGCCTGGTTCACCGCCGCCACCGCCACCTCGCCGGCCGCCGCCGGGGTGCCGACCGGGGGCACCGCCTCCGCGCACGACCGGTCGGGCGGCCCGCGGGCCGAGCGGGACTCCTACGGGACCAGGGCGCCGTACCTCCCGCAGGGACGGCCGGGCCACTACCAGCCGGTGCCGAAGGGCTACACCGCGGTGTTCACCGAGAACGTCGCCCGGCACGGCTCCCGGGCCATGACCGACGGCGAGGACGGCGACGCGGTGCTCGCGCTGCTCGCCGAGGCCCGGGAGAGCGGCGGCCTGACCGACCTCGGCCGCAGGCTCACCCCGCAGGTCCGGTCGTTGCTGGCCGCCGCCGCCGGGATCGGCTACGGCAACCTGTCCGGCCTCGGCGTCCAGGAGCACCGGCAGACCGCCCTGCGGCTGGAGCAGCGGCTGCCCGGACTCTTCGACACCATCGCCGCCACCGGCGAGCCGATCGTGGTGGAGACCTCCGGAGTGGCCCGCGCGACCGCCAGCGCCGACGCCTTCACCGCGGGCCTGACGGCCGGCCGGCCCGCACTGGCCGACGTGATCGGCGCACCCGTCACCGACAAGGACCTGCTCTACTTCCACAAGCAGCCGCAGAACGCCGACTACCGGGCGTACCTGGCGAAGGACCAGGACCTCGCCGCCGTGCTCGCGGCCGTCGACGGCATGCCGCGCACCGCCGGGGCCGCCCGGCACACCGTCGGCCGCCTCTTCCGCGCCGACTTCGCCGCCACGCTGACCGCCGACCGGCAGATCGCCTTCGCCCGCTCGCTGTACGCGCTGTACAGCGCCGCGCCGGACCTCGCCGTGGAGGCGCCGGACGTCGACCTGAACCCCTTCCTGGCCGACCGCGACGCCCAGTGGTTCGGATACCTCGACGACGCCGAGGAGTTCTACCAGAAGGGCCCCGCCTTCAGCGGCCGCACCGTCACCCACCGGATGGCGGGCGTCCTGCTCGCCGACCTGTTCGCCCGGGCCGAGGCCCGGGCCGCCGGCACCAGCCGCAACGGTGCGGTGCTGCGCTTCACCCACGCCGAGGAGATCGAGCCGCTCGCCGTCCTGCTCGGCCTGCCCGGCAGCACCGTGCCCGCCGAGGCCGGCGAACCCTACAGCTACCGGAACAACCCCTGGCGGGGTGCCGAGGTCTCGCCGATGGCCGCCAACATCCAGTGGGACCTGTACGCGGGCACCACGGCCGGGGGCGCACCGAGCCACCTCGTCCGGATGTTCTACAACGAGAAGGAGACCGCCTTCCCGGCGTCCTGCACGCCGGTCGCCCCGGGCAGTCACTTCTACGAGCTCGGCGAGCTGGAGCGCTGTTTCGGACGCGCCTGACGGACGGATCCGCCGGCCCGCCCCGCCCCGCCCCGCTCCCGCCCTCGCTCCAGCCCCGCTCCGTCCCGTCGGGGCGGGCCGTGCGGTCGCTCAACGGCCCGGGGCGGCCGTCGGCGGCGCGTCCAGCACCCGGAAGGAGATGCCCGCCGCGACCAGCCGGTCGATCAGCGGCCGGCCCATCGCCACCGCCGTGGTCAGCTGCCCCGCCACCGGAGGCAGGTCGTCGTACGCCAGGCAGAGCGCCGACTCGGCGAGCATCTTCGCCGTCTCCTGGTAGCCCGGGTCGCCGCCCGACACCTCGGTGAAGACCGTCCGGCCGCCCTCCGCGTGCGCCACGAACCGGACGGCGAACCAGGACCGCGCCCGCTGCTCCGCGCTCGGCCCCTCGCCCGGGCTGCGCAGCCGACCCAGCGCCCGGCGCAGCACCGGCAGCTGGGCGGCCACGGCGACCGCCGCCACCGCGGCGACCCCGCCCAGGGCGATCGGCAGCCGCCGCACCGCCGCGTAGTGCGCGTAGCCGAAGTCCGGGCCGTACTCGTCCAGCGCGGCGGCCGAGCGGGCCACCACCTGCGGGTCGATCGCGGGCATCGGCACCGCCCAGGCCCGCGCGGCCCGCGACCGGTGCGGCCGGCCGACCGGCGTGCGCACCAGCCGCCCCTTCGGCCGCGGCTCGACCGCGCGGCGCGCCCGGGCGGCCTGCGCCATCGCCCGCGGCCGGGAGAAGGCCGTCATCGCCGAGGCGAAGGTGCCGCCGGAGATGGTGCCGCCGGCGCGGACGAAGCCCTCCACCGAGAGCCGGGCCGCCGGGCCGCCGCGGCGCAGCAGCTCCTCGACGGTGAACAGCACACCGAGGTCGTGCGGCACCGAGTCGAAGCCGCAGGCGTGCACCAGCCGCGCCCCGCTGGTCACCGCCCGCTCGTGGTGCCGCAGGTACATCCGGTCGACGAACTCCGGCTCGCCGGTGAGGTCCACGTAGTCCGTGCCGTGCTCGGCGCAGGCCGCCACCAGCGGCTCGCCGTACCGCAGGTACGGGCCGACCGTGGACACCACCACCCGGGCGGAGGCGGCCACCTCGCGCAGCGCCGCGCGGTCCGCGGCGTCCGCGACCAGCAGCGGGAGGTCCGCGCAGCGCGGGTCGATCTCCGCCAGCCGCGTCCGGACGGCGGCGAGCCTGCGCTCGTCCCGCCCGGCGAGCGCCCAGCGGCAGTCCCGGGGCGCGGCCCGGGCCAGGTACTCGGCGGTGAGCCCGCCGGTGAACCCGGTGGCACCGAACAGGACGAGGTCGTACGGGCGCGGCGCGGCCATCAACAGTCCCTACTCGCGGGTAATCGACTGCGCCACGCTAGGAGTCCGTCGTGGCACTGTCAACGACCGGGACGCGGCGGCCGCGCACTCAGTGCGCGATGCCGTCGATGAGCTCCTGGGCGCCCTGCCGCTTCAGGGCGAGGGCGGTCGAGGTGCCGAGGTCCTCCGGGCTGAGGGCGCCGGCCCACTCGTGGGCGTCCAGCACCCGCTTGCCGTCCGGCGAGAACACCCGGCCGCGCATGGAGAGCCGCCCGTCGTCCTCGGCCCGCGCGTAGCCGGCGATCGGCGCGTTGCAGTGGCCCTGCAGCACGTGCAGGAACATCCGCTCCGCGGCCGCCTCGCGCCAGGTCCGCGGGTCGTTGAGACCGGTCACGGTGTCGACCGTGGCGGTGTCGTCCTCGCGGCACTGCAGGACGAGGATGCCGGCGCCGATCGGCGGGCACATCGCCGCTACGTCCAGCACCTCGCTGATCCGGTCGGCGAGGCCGATCCGCTCCAGGCCGGAGACGGCCAGCAGCAGCGCGTCCGCCTCACCGGCGTCCAGCTTCGCCAGCCGGCTGTTGGCGTTGCCGCGCATCGGCACGCACACCAGGTGCGGGTGCGAGGCGGCCAGCTGGGCGATCCGGCGCACCGAGGAGGTGCCGATCCGGGTGCCGGCCGGGAGTTCGTCCAGCGTCAGCCCGCGCGGGTGCACCAGGGCGTCGCGGATGTCGTCGCGCGCCAGGTGCGCGGCGAACACCGTGCCCGCCGGCAGCGGCCGGTCGGCCGGGACGTCCTTCAGGCAGTGCACCGCCAGGTCCGCCTCGCCGGCCAGCAGCGCGGCGTCGACCTCCTTGGTGAACGCGCCCTTGCCGCCGAGCGCCGCCAGGTCGCCCGTCCAGCGGTCGCCGGAGGTGGTGACCGGCACGACCTCCGTCCGGATCCCCGGGTGCAGCACGGAGAGTTCGGCGCGGACGCGCTCGACCTGGGCGAGGGCCATCGGTGACGAACGGGTGACGATGCGCAGCGGTTCGGCCATGGGGAGATGATAGGCCGTCACTTACCCGCGCCCGGACCGCGGCCCGCCGCACCGGCCGGCACCGGCGGGCCCGTTCCGCCCGCCCAGCCCAGCAGCAGGACGGCCGCGACGGCGGCCAGCGCGCACCAGGTCGAGGCGAAGGCGAGGCGCCACACCACGGCGCACACCACCGCGCCCGCGCCCAGGGCGAGGCCGAGCCGCCGCAGCGCGGCGTCCCCGCTCAGCAGCAGCGCACCGACGGTGGCCAGCAGGTATCCGGCGGTCAGCAGCGGAGCCGCGGGCACGCCGACCGCGTACGCCAGTGTGTGGTGGCGGACCTCCGCCGACACCGGGCGGCGCAGCACCGCCACCGCGAGCGGGACGGCGACCACCGCGCCCAGCACGGCGAGCGCACCCAGCGTCCGCCGCCGCGGGTGGCCCGGCCCCGCCGCGCACCACACCCCGAAGGGCACCAGCAGCGGCAGCAGCGGCAGCGCGATCAGGGCCCACACCGTGCGGGCGGCCAGGGCCGGTCCGGGCCCGATCCGGCCGTCCTCGCCGAGCCAGACCGCCGCCTCCACCAGCTGGTGCACCCCGAGCAGCAGCGGCAGTGCGGCCAGCGGCACCCGCCGCGGATCGCGCACCCGAAGCAGGCAGACCGTGCCGAGCCCGGCGACCACCGCCCCGGCGGCCGCGTCCGCCTCCGCACTCCAGCACATCCGGCCTCCTCGCGAAGGGCCGCCGAGGGTCGCCGAGGACGGGCCTCAGCGTCCGTACCGACGGGCCGGGGCGTCCGCGAGGGTGTTCCAGAACATCAGCTCGTACGCCTGCAGCAACTGCCCGTACTCGCGGCCCGCGCCGATCCGTCCCCCGTCCGGGGACAGCGCCTCCAGCACCGCCACCGCCGCGTCCTCCGCGGCCGGTGCCGGGCGGGCGAAGAAGTCGAAGAAGGCGCAGTCGGTGTCGTCGAAGCCGTAGTGGCGGCGCAGGCCCGTCGCCACGGCCGCGCAGTAGCCGCCCCAGGCGGCGAAGTTGGCGGTGAGGGCGAGCACCACCCCGGCCGGGTCGCCGTTCAGCGCGAGCCAGGCCAGGTAGGCGGGGTACGCCTGGCAGCCCGGCAGCGGCTTGCGGGCCGCGGCCTCGCGCGGCGACAGTCCGCAGCGGGCGGCGAAGGCTTCGAGCATCCGCAGCGCCTCGCCCTCGCCGTCGGCCAGGCCGGCGAAGTACGCGCCGCCGGGGTCGTCCGCGCAGCGGGCGGCCAGCACCAGCAGGCTCCGCCGGTCGCTCCCGATGATCCGGTACTGCTGGGCGGCGAGCTCCGCCAGGACGGTCAGCGGGGCGGTGCCCGCCGCGATCTCGGGGACGAGGCGGTTCTCCCGTTCGCCGGGGGCGAGCTCCCGGCGGACGTCCTCCAGCACCTGGCGCGGTTTGCGGCTCATGCTCGGCTCCTCCACTGTCGTCGGCCTGCCCGACGCGCTCCCGTCTGCCCGGGCCGCCGCGCCCCACACGGACGTCCGCGGGCCGGCCGCCCGGCCAGCGTAGGCAGGCCGTGTCCGATCGGCGGGTTCCCGGCCCGGCGTGGCGGCACCCGGGTACCGATCGGCGCAGCCCGCAAACTCTGGGAGCGCTCCCAGTAGCGCCCGTCGATCACCCCGCGATCCTTCATTAGTCGTACAGGTCAGGCCGCCCTTTCCGGTCGGGGTGGTGGTTTGGGGCTTAATCCTTCATGTATTGAAGTCTGTTGGTCGTATTGACGGCTGATCCGCCACTGGCTTTGATGAGGGCGACTCCGGCGCACAACCCTGTCTCTTGTGGGAGCGCTCCCGCAGTGATGGGGTGCCGGCATCGGCACTCTCGTACCACGGATCGCCCCCCACCCGCCGGGCGCCCGACCGCCGACTTCCCCCGGCGGCGGCGCCCGGACAGCCTCCAGAGAGGAACGAGACCCATGCGCCTTCAGCTGCGCCGGCGCCTCACCCGCCGGCTCGGCCGCGGTGCCGCAGCCCTCGCCGCGGCCACCGCGGTCGTCGCCGCCCCGACCGGCCTGCAGGCCGCGCATGCCGACACCCCCGCCGCCCCGGCCGCCACCGCCTCCGCGGGCGCCGGGTACTGGCACACCAGCGGCCGGCAGATCCTGGACGAGGCCGGCCAGCCCGTCCGGATCGCCGGCATCAACTGGTTCGGCTTCGAGACCGGCAACTACGTGGCGCACGGCCTGTGGAGCCGCGACTACAAGAGCATGATCGACCAGATGAAGTCGCTCGGCTACAACACCATCCGGCTGCCGTACAGCGACGACATCTTCAAGGGCACCCAGCCCGCCAGCATCAACACCTCCGGCGGCATGAACGCCGACCTGGTCGGGCTCAACTCCCTCCAGGTGATGGACAAGCTGGTCAACTACGCCGGCACGGCCGGCCTCAAGGTGATCCTCGACCGGCACCGCCCGGACTCCGGCGGCCAGTCGGCCCTCTGGTACACCGCCGCCGTCCCGGAGTCGACCTGGCTCGCCAACCTCAAGTCGATCGCCGCCCGCTACGCCGGCAACTCCGCCGTGGTCGGCATCGACCTGCACAACGAGCCGCACGACCCGGCCTGCTGGGGCTGCGGCGACACCGCGACCGACTGGCGGCTGGCCGCCCAGCGCGGCGGCGAGGCCGTCCTCTCGGCCAACTCCAAGCTGCTGATCTTCGTCGAGGGCGTGCAGACCTTCAACGGCAGCTCCACCTGGTGGGGCGGCAACCTGCAGGGCGCCGGCCAGTACCCCGTCCAACTCAGCGTCGCCAACCGGGTGGTGTACTCGGCCCACGACTACGCGACCAGCGTCGCCCAGCAGCCGTGGTTCTCCGACCCGACCTTCCCGGCCAACATGCCCGGGGTCTGGGACAAGAACTGGGGCTACCTCTTCAAGCAGAACATCGCCCCGGTCTGGGTCGGCGAGTTCGGCACCACCCTGCAGTCCACCGTCGACCAGCAGTGGCTGAAGGCCCTGGTGCAGTACCTGCGGCCCACCGCCCAGTACGGCGCCGACAGCTTCGGCTGGACGTTCTGGTCGTGGAACCCCAACTCCGGTGACACCGGCGGCATCCTGAACGACGACTGGACGACCGTCAACACCGTCAAGGACGGCTACCTCGCCGACATCAAGGCGCCCGGCTTCGGCGGCACCGGCGGCGGGGGCGGAGGCGGCGACACCACCGCACCGACCGTGCCGACCGGGCTCACCGTCACCGGCACCACGGCGAGCAGCGTCTCGCTCTCCTGGACGGCCGCCACCGACAACACCGCCGTGACCGGCTACGACGTCTACCGCGGCAGCACCAAGGTCGGCAGCAGCACCACCACCGCCTACACCGACGGCGGACTGACCGCCGCCACCGCCTACAGCTACACCGTGCGGGCCAAGGACGCGGCCGGGAACGTCTCCGCCGCCTCGACCGCCGTCACCGCCACCACGGCCGGCTCCGGCGGCAACGCCGGCTGCAGCGCGGCGCTCACCCTGAACGACTGGGGCGCCGGCCTGACCGCCAACGTGACCGTCACCAACACCGGCACCACCGCCACCAAGGGCTGGAAGGTCGTCTGGCAGTGGCCCACCGGCCTCAAGGTCACCAGCAGCTGGAGCGCGGACGTCCAGCAGAGCGGACAGACCGTCAGCGCCGCCAACCTCTCCTACAACGGGGTGATCGCCCCGGCCGGCTCCACCACCTTCGGCGTCCAGGCCACCCGCACCGACAGCGGGGCCGTCGCCACCGCCGTTCCGACCTGCACCGCCACCTCCTGACCCGCGGCGCGGACCGGTGACCTGACCCCCGTTCCGCGCCCGGCCACGACACCGCCGCCCTGGTCGGCGGGCGCCCGGGGGGGGGGGGGGCCCCCACGACACCGCCGCCCGGGAGCCCGCACTCCCGGGCGGCGGTGTCACCCCATGCCCGCACGGGCACCGGGCGGTGCGGTCAGCGAGCGCTCGGCGGCCCGGCGCCGTCGGCACAGGCCCTGACACGACGTGACCCCGTCACCCCATGGCCCGTCGGCTCACCGGCAGTCCGCCGAGCCGACGATCCGGGCCTCGCCGGGACACGCACGCGGGGGCCGTGGCCCTGGGGACGACCGGGTACCGGCGGTCGAGCTGCTAGCCGAGGGACCAGCGCACGACATCGGTGCCTTCGACGGTGAGCCAGCTGCCGTCACCCGCGGAGACGACGGCCCGGGGCCGGGTCGGCACGGGGTACTCGACCTCGCCCAGCGGTTCGAGGGACGGCGCCCGGAGCACCACCGTGGCCGTGGCGCGGCCGTTGTCGGTGAGCGTGGCCAGCACGGTGGACGGGTCGTAGTAGTCGAAGACGTAGTTCCAAGGCTGTCCCCGGAGGAGGACATCGGCCGCCGGGCGCTCGATGATGAGTTCCGCGCTCGGGAAGGAGTGGGTGGACAGGGTGGTCCAGCCCTGGTTGAGGTAGTGGTGGCCGTTGGGGGCGACGGCCACCGGCAACCGGTCGCGGCGGCCCATCAGGTCGGTGGGAGTCTTGATCAGGCGATTCCCGTCGCGGCGCACCCAGTATCCGAAGCTCCCGTCCTGCCCCTCACTCACCACGGCTCCGAAGTGGCGGCCATCGGGGTGGGCCAGGAGCCGCGAGTACGACATCTCGCTGTCCACGGAGGTGCGGGCGAGGACGTCTCCCGTCGCGGCGTCAAGCACCCAGCACTCGTCGCCCCAGCCTCCCTCGTCCTCCTCCTCGTCGTCGAGGTCTTCGTCGTCGTCCGGCTCGTCCCAGTCCTCGTCCTGGTCGACCGGCCGCACAGTGGCCCACAGTTCGGTGCCGTCGAGTGAGAACGCGCAGGCACCGAGCCCTGGAGGGAAGTCGCTCCACGAGCCGTGCTTCCGGCTCCAGTCGACGGTCGTGCCGGACACCCGGACGCTGTCCTCACCGGAGGCAGCCAGCAGGCCGGCGTCAGGGGAGACGGCGTAGGCCGCGACGCCCGGCGGGAGAGGCACACGAAGCCGGCGGACTTCCTCGAGGTGGTCGTCGAGGACGACTGCTTGCTGCGGGTCGTCCTGGCACGTCACCCACCAGCCACCCCCGGCCAGCGGCCGAACGCGCGCCACCTCGGCGGGCAGGCTGATCCTGTTCATCAATCGCGCAAGCACAGGGAGTCACGCTACCGCTGCCCCGCCGCCTCCACACACGTGCCTCCTGCCCAACGGGACCAGACCCGCACCCACTGACCTGCCGACTCCGGTGCCGGACGGGATCGGACGCTCCGGGGGCGGAAAAGTCCGTTGTCGGTGCGTCCCCGTACTGTCAGACTCCCTTCGGCCTCGGCGGCAGACGCACCGGGGCTCGTCGTGTGTTCCCAACCATGGGGGGATCAAATGGAGTTCACGCTGCCCGCGCGCTCTCTCGGCAGGACGGCCGCCGGTGTGGCCCTGGCGCTGGCCACGGCTGCCGGTACGACCGTCCTCGTCGGCGGCGCCGCTCACGCGCAGACCGTCACCTCCGGATCGCTGAGCTTCGGCGGCGACCAGGGCGACTGGATTTCCGGGGGCGAGACCCACGACTTCGCCACCGACGCGCAGGACCGGTTGGACGTCTACGCGAGCACTGACCACCGGGCCATCGGCCTGTCGGTCAACGGCGCCCACGGCAACTGGTGGAACCTGGACCTCAAGGCCCCCGAGGGCAAGGCGCTCGGCGTCGGCCAGTACACGGGGGCGACCCGGGCACCCTTCTCCGGCCCGGCCGAGCCCGGTCTGGAGCTGTCCGGCGACGGCCGCGGCTGCAACACGCTGACCGGTTCCTTCACCATCACCGACGTGGCCTTCGGCCCGAACGGCTACGTGCAGACCCTGGACGCCACCTTCGAGCAGCACTGCGAGGGCTCGACGGCCGCTGCCCGCGGTGAGGTGCACATCCACAACGCGGCTCCGCCCGCGGAGCTGAACCTCGGCCTCGGTGTCGCTGTGGACGGCAGCGCGAGCACGCTCAACGGCAAGGCCACCGTGCACGGCACCGTCACCTGCAACAAGCCGGCCTCGGTGACCGTGTCCGGGCAGGTGTCGCAGGTGAGCCACCGGGTCCTGATCCGCGGCTCGTACAGCACCACCGTGGCTTGCGCGCCCGGCGCTCCGGTGGCGTGGCAGGCGAAGGCCGACCCGACGGGCACCACCCCGTTCCAGAAGGGGGACGCCGAGGTCGCCGCGCAGGCCTCCTCGGTCGACTCCGACTACGGCACCACCGCGACGGCCGGCCAGACCGTGGCCGTCCGCCTCGCCAAGAGCGCCGGCTGACGGGCCGGAGCGGTGGGGGCGCGGGAGGACGATCCCGCACCCCCACCGCTCCGCGACCGGCTCGTACGTCGGCCGGATCGGCCACCGTGAAACACGGTTGACGGTGCGCGGGAGCCGCCGCTTGGCTGCCGTCATGAGTGATCTCCACATCCGGCCGGTGGACGGCGATGCCTCGATCGAGGCCTGGCGGCACGTCCACAACGTGATCATCCCGACCGCACCGCTCTCGCTCGACGAGGTGCGGCGGAACGCGGACCGCTACCACCTGGAGGTCGCCCGCCTCGGCGACGACCCCGTGGGATGCTCGACCGTCCGCCCGCCGACCGCGGAGGAACCGGCCGCGACCGTGATCGCCCGGGTCCTGCCGGAGTACCGCGGCCGGGGCATCGGGACGGCGATCCACCGCCGGTGCCTCGAACAGGCCCGCGCGACGGGCGCCGAGCGGATCGAGACGATCGTCCTGGCGTCCAACACCGAGGGCGTCGCCTTCGCCCTGGCGCAGGGCTTCGTTCAGGTCGAGGAGTACCTGCTGCCCGGCGACACGGTGCCCTTCCTCACGCTGCGCCTGCCCTGAGCCGGACGAGGGCCGGATGCCGGCGGGTCACAGCAGCCGGACGAGGGCCGGGAGCACGATCGCCACGGCGATCGGCACCGCGCCGATCAACACGAAGGACAGGCCGAGCCTGCGGGTCTCCGGGATCTCGACGGTCCGTTCGCGGTGGCGGAGGCGGGCGAGATCGGCCTTGGTGCCGGGTTCGAAGCCCCCGCCGGCCCGCGGATGGCGGACGACCGGGCAGGGGCCGCCGACCGCCAGGTCGGGGCGGAGCGGCACCCACAGCGTGCGCCGGAGGGTCTCGCCGTCCGGGAAGTCGACCGTGACGGTCGCGTTCATCCGCCGTTCGTCCCAGCTGATGTACCGGAGCTCGACCACCCGCGCCGCGGCCTCCGTCCCGTTCTCCTCCAACGACGCGAGGCGGCGGATGCGCGCACACGACGCGGGGAGGTTGAGCAGGACGAGGAGGCCCAGGCAGAACGGCAGCAGGCCCAGCACGGTCAGCACGATCCTCAGGACGGTCATCCGCCGGAACGTACCCTGCCGCACCGACACCCGGTAGGTGCCGCCGACGGCCGGGCCGGTACACCCCGGTGCGGCACGGCGCGGAACGGCACGGCGGCCGGGAAGCCGCCGTCCCGTCCGCCGTGCCGGTGGCGGGGGATCAACCCGCCGTGCAGGCACCCACCTTGGGGGCCGTGGTGTTGCCGTTGGACGTCACCGTGAAGCCGAAGCTGGTCGACGCGCCGGCGGCCAGGCTGCCGTTGCCGTTGGGCTTCACCGTCATGACGTTGCCGCTGCTGTCCCAGCTCGGTGAGCCGTTCCAGGTGGCCGACACCTTCTGCGGCGGGGTGACGGTCACCGTGACCGTCCAGGAGGTGATCGCGGTGCTGCCCGCCGTCACCGTCACCTGCCCGTTGAAGCCGCCGTTCCAGCTCTGCGTGAGGCTGTAGGCGGCCGTGCAGGAGCCCGAGCCCGTGCCGCCTCCGCCGCCCCCGCCGCCCGAGCCCGAACCGCCGAGTGCGGTCAGCACCGCGGTGTACGCGGCCTTCTTGCCGTAGTTGCCGTCGAACAGCAGCGGGGTGCCGCTGCTGCGCCACGAGTACTTGTCGGTGATGCCCCACACCGTGATGCCGGTGCACCGGGTGACGGCCAGGCAGGCGTTGACCACGTCGGTGTAGCTGGTGGCCTGCGCCGAGCCGGAGCCCTCGATGTCGAGTTCGGTGATCTGCACGTCCACGCCGAGGTCGGCGAAGCGCTGCAGGTTGGCCCGGTAGTCGCTCGGCACCGGCGAGGCGCTGTTGAAGTGCGACTGGAAGCCCACGCAGTCGATCGGCACGCCGCGCTGCTTGAAGTCCTTCACCATCGCGTAGACCGCGTTGCTCTTCGCGTTCTGCCCGTCGGTGTTGTAGTCGTTGTAGCAGAGCTTGGCGTTGGGGTCGACGGAGCGGGCGGTGCGGAACGCCTCCTCGATGTACCCGTTGCCGAGCTTGTCCTGGAAGGGCGAGCTGCGCCGGGCGCCGCTGCCGCCGTCCTGGAAGGCCTCGTTGACGACGTCCCAGGCGTAGATCTTGCCCTTGTAGTGCGTCATCACCTGGGTGATGTGGTTGTTCATCGCGGTGCGCAGGTCGGCGGCGGACAGGCCGCCGACCCAGCCGGGAAGCTGGGAGTACCAGACCAGCGTGTGGCCGCGGACCTTCATGTTCTTGCCCTGCGCGTGGGCGACGATCTGGTCGGCGGACGCGAAGTTGAACGAGTTGCGGGTGGCCTCGACGGCGTCCCACTTCATCTCGTTCTCCGGGGTGACCGCGGTGAACTCGGTGTCCAGGGTGCTCGCGTAGGCGGACTCGCCGAGGTGGCCCGCGGCCACGGCGGTGCCGAAGTAGCGGCCCTTGGCGGCGGCTGACGCGCCGAGCGTGCTCGCGGCGTCGGCGGTGCCGGCCGCACCGGCCAGGCCCGCCGCGGCGAGCACACCGGCCGTACCGGCCAGCAGCACGCGGCGGAGCAGCCCCGGGGCACCGGGGGAGCGGTGGATCATCGACAACCTCTTCTTCCGTCGGCCGGACGGCAGTGGGGCCCGTCCGGACAGGCTGGGTGGGACCTGTTGCGGTGCTGTGCGTCCGCCACGCGGCCAGCGGCGGGAGGTCGATCGCCGACGAGTATGTCTCTCTTGTCGAATGCGGGTCAATACTGATTTTCGAAGTGATTGGCGAAAGTTTCTATCGATCGATGGCAGGCTTCGGTGCTTGCTGTAAGCGAAGCCTGACGGGGCGGCGGGCCTTGGTTCTGGCCGGGTTTGGCCAGAAGTGGCGCGGCTGTTGTCGAAAACTTTCGCTCGTGTGTGGGCATGCAGAAGGGCCGGGCGCCGCAGCGGTGCTGTGGGCGTGCGGCGCCCGGCGGGCGGCCCGGTGGGTGGGGTCCGGGGCCGCCGATGGGGGATGGTCAGCGGTGCGTGCCGGCCGGCAGGCCGAAGGCCAGCGCGGGCGAGGCGTTGGCGGCCAGGGTGTGGGCCTGGGCGGGCCACCACGCGCCGGCGGCCGGGTCGGCGGCGCCGTACTCGGGATCGGTGCCGCCGGTGGTGCCTCGGGTGCAACTGCCGTCGGACTCGCCCGGCACCTTGACCCAGAGGAAGGCGTCCAGCAGCGGCGTGCCGGTGTCGGCGGTCGGACGGGTGCCGAGGCCGCGGCCCGGCGGGTTGCACCAGGTCTGCGGGTCCGGGTAGGTCGCGGTGGGCGTCCACGGGCCCTGCCCGTTGCGGCTGCTGTCGACCACGAAGTGCGGCAGCTTCGCGTCGGCGGGGACGTGGGCGGTGTACCAGGCGTCCGCGTCGGCCTGCGGCCAGTACTGGTTGGCGCAGTCGTCGGCGACCGCGCCCGGGGTGTGCGAGAGGTACCAGCTGCACTTGGCGACCTGGGTGCCGTAGCGGACCAGGTCGGCGTCGCGCTGGTAGTTGGAGACGTTGAGGAAGAAGCCCTGGGCGCGCTCGACGCCGCCGTCCACCAGCAGCTTCGCCATGGTGCCGGTGGACTGCCAGGCGCTGTGGCCGGCGTCCAGGTAGACGGCCGCGTGCGGCTGCTCGGCGAGCCGGTCGACGGCGCCGTTGATCTCGGCGAGCCGGTCGGCCTGCTGTTGGGCGGTGCCGCCGCAGTAGGCGGGGCTCAGGGCGAGGCCGTCCGGCTCCAGGACCACCACCGTGCGGCGGTCGCCGATGCCCCGGGCGAGGCCGTCGACCCAGGCCGCGTACTCGGCGGAGTCGGAGGCGCCGCCGGCGGAGTACTGCGAGCAGTCCCGGCCGGGCACGTTGTACGCCACCGCCACGGGGGTCTGGTGCTGCCGCGCGGCCCTGGCCTGCAGCTGCGCCATCGCGGTGGTGGTCTCCTGCGGGGTCGCGGTGCCGTTGAACCACTGGGCCACCGGGTACGAGCCCATCTTCGCCATGGCGAGCGCGTTGCCCCAGTCGCCCGCCCCGAGGTCGGCGGCGGCCTGATGCAGGGCCTTGCTGTCGAGGTCGACGTAGAAGCTGGTGCCGGGGCCGGGTGCCCGGCCCGCGGCCCGGTCGCTGCCGGGGGCGGCGGACGCGGTGGCGGGCAGGCAGCAGACCGCGGCGGCGGCGACGGCGGCGCTCGCGGCCGCGATTCGACGGCGTGGGCGGGACACGTGCGGCTCCTAGGGCTGGCGTACGGGCTGCGCAGGGCGAGGGTGCGGGCGACTCGTGGGAGCGCTCCCAAGCGCGAGGGAAGTTCTAGTCGCAGCCGTCCGCCGCGTCAAGGCTCCGCGCAGGACGGGTGGTTGGGCGCCGGGCCGGCAGGCGTGCGGGGCTCCGGGCGCCCTCGGGATGTTTGCGGCCGAGTCGTTCACTCCGCTGAATCCGCTGCCTGGGCCTGCGGGCGTCGAGGAGGCGCGCTGCGATCAATGTTCCGCTGTGTCACAGGCATTGACGCACTGTCAGGTTCGCGCCTACGGTCTGGCCATGGATGAAACCATCGTTCATTGATGTGAACGTCGATGGTTGACTCCGGGGTCGCCCCCGCCCGTGCGGATCGTCCGGGCCCGACCCCGCCCCCCGTCCGCCGTGCGGTGTCGAGCAGGCCTGCCGCCGCCCGCCGGGCGGTACCCCCCACCCGTCCTATCGAGGGACTGATTGTCATAATCGCAACAGTTCGACGTGCCGTGCCCGGACGCCGGGCGCTGGCCGCCGCCGTCGGCGCCGTGCTGGCCGCCGGCCTCACCGCCACCACCGCCGGGCCGGCGCAGGCCGCCGCCTACGAGAGCTCCCCGTACGGCTACGCCGCCGGCACCACCGGCGGCGCCGGCGGCAGCCGCACCACCGTCACCACCCTGGCCGCGCTGAGGACCGCGGTGGCCGGCAGCGCCGCCAAGACCGTGTACGTCTCCGGCACCATCGCGCTCGCCGGGCAGGTGGACGTCGGCTCCAACACCAGCGTCATCGGCGTCGGCGCGGGCTCCGGCCTCACCGGCGGCGGACTGCGGGTCAAGAACGCCACCAACGTGGTGCTCCGGAACCTGAACATCAGCAAGGCCGTCGGCACCGACGCCATCACCGTCCAGGCCTCCACCAAGGTCTGGGTGGACCACAACGACCTGTCCTCCGACCGCAGCCACGGCAAGGACTACTACGACGGCCTGGTGGACATCACGCACGGCTCGGACAACATCACCGTCTCCTGGAACAAGTTCCACGACCACTACAAGGTCAGCCTGGTCGGCCACTCCGACGGCAACGCCGCCGAGGACACCGGCAAGCTGCACGTCACCTACGGCCACAACTGGTTCGACAACGTCAACTCGCGGCTGCCCAGCGTCCGTTTCGGCACCGCCCACGTCTACAGCAACTACTTCGGCAACGTCGGCGACAGCGCCGTCCACTCGCGGATGGGCGCCCAGGTGCTGGTCGAGCGGAACGCCTTCGCCGGCTCCTTCGAGTCCGTCACCACCACCGGGGACAGCAAGACCGACGGCTACGCCAACCTGTTCCGCAACGACCTCGGCTCGACCACCACCGACATCACCCGGACCGGCAGCTTCACCGCCGCGCCCTACGCCTACGACCCGACCGGCGCGGACACCGTGGCGGCCGTGGACACCGCGGGCGCCGGCACAGGCCGGATCTGACGCCGGACCGGTGCGGCACCGGCCGGACCCGGTGCCGGCCGGATCCGACGCCGGAACAGCAGGACGCCGGCGGTCCCGGGAGCGTCCCGGGGCCGCCGGCGTCGGTGCGCCTGCGGTGCCGCTGTTACTTGATCTTCAGGACCTGGCCGGGCTTGATGAGGTTCGGGTCCTGGCCGATGGTGCCCTCGTTGCCGTCGTAGACCTGCTTCCAGCCGCCGAGCTTGTTCTTGTCGGAGATGTCGGAGAGCGTGTCGCCGGCCGCCACCGTGTACGTGTCGGGCTGCGCGGCGGGCGTGGTGGCCTGCGGAGCCGGGGTGGCCGTGGTGGCCGTGGTGGCCGTGGTGGCGGCCGGGTCGGCGGTGGTGCCCGGGCCGGTGGTGGCCGGCGCGGTGGTGCTCGGGGCCGGCGTGCCGGGGGTGGTGGCCGGCGCGGTGGTCGCGCCGGGGGTGACCGGCTGGCCCGTGATCGGGTCGATGACCGGGGGCGCGGCGTCCGGTGCGGCGGTGCCCGGGGCGGGCGTGCCGGGGGCCGTGGTGGTGCCCGGCACCGGGGCGGTCGTGGTGCCGGTCGGGTCGGGGGTGACCGGGAGGCCCGTGATCGGGTCGATGGTCGGAGGCGTGGTGGCGTTGCCCTGTGCGGCGGGCAGGGTCGGCGCGGTGGTGGCCTGGCCCGGCGCCGTGGACTGGCTCTGGGCGGTCGGGGCCGTCGGGCCGGTGTAGTAGTCGTAGATCTCCTGGCTGGTCGTCCAGTACCACTGACCGTCCACCAGGTACCAGTAGACGCCGCTGGCGTCCCGGCCCTGCATGCCGGTGAAGACCGGCGCCGAGGCGCCGCGGTCGGTCGGCGCGGTGGTGGCGGCCGGCGCCGTCGAGCCCTGGGAGTCCTGGTCGACCGTCTCCGGCTTGCCCTCGCCGGTGAGGCCCGCGGACTTGCCGCAGTTGCCCCAGGCCTTCGCGCCGCGGTCTTCCAGGACGCGCTCTGCGACGGCGATCTGCTCCTCCTTGGTGGCCCGGTCGGGCGTGGAGGCGAACTTGTCGCCGCCGTAGGCGACCCAGGTGCGCAGGTCGAGCTGGAGGCCGCCGTACTCGCCGTTGCCGACGCTCTTGCCCCAGTTGCCCGCGCTGGCGCACTGGGCCACCGCGTCCCAGGTGGTGACCGGGGCGGCGTGGGCGCCCGTCGCGGTGAGCAGCGGGATCGCCAGACCCGCACCTGCCACACCTGCGGCCGCGACGGCGCGCTCGGTCTGGGTGGGGCGGCGGTGACGGCCCGAGCCGATGAAACCCATCGAGTTCCCTCTCCGCACGCCTGCGAGGTGAGCTGTCGGGTTCGGACCGGGAGGTGGCCCGGCCGCACTGAGGCGGCTTCACCCCTAGCCGTGTGGGGGCGGCGTCGAAACTGGGTCCCCCGTCCCTGCCCAGGGTCTGGTCGGTGACCCGGTCGACGCGGTGGGCAGGGTTCGGCGTGCCGCGCCTCGGGCGCCCGTGCTGTCGGGCTGAGGTGGACATTAGAGGGATCATCACTGCGATAACAAGCCAGCATCCCGAACATCACACAATCATCACGAGTGCTTCGGTGCCGCATGCGTGCATTTCGGCCGCACGCCGCCCCGCGCGCCACTGCCCGCCCGCGCGGCGCCGCAGGTCGCGGGGGGCGGCAGCGGCCCTGACGTGTCCGCGGCGGCGCGGATCGGACGAATTCCGTGGAAATTCCCTGGGAAATTCCCGGTGGCATTTCTGTGCGGCGGGGCGGCGAAGTCGGCCGAAAATGCACGCATGCGGGGCCCGGCGGGTCCGCCGCCGGGCCCCGCCGGGACGATCACGGCACGAACCGAGGGTCCGGCGCGGACCGGAACGGAAGGTTCGGGTCCGCCGGGCGCCCGCGGCGGCCATCCGTTCGTGTCGGAACGGGGATCGCGCGGCGGGTGTCCGCTCAGCCCTCCGCGGGCCAGCAGGCCCGCACGTCGGCGGCCTCCGCCGCGGTCAGCGGCCGGTGGCCGAACACGACGTCGTCCTCGTCGAAGGACCACTCGGCGTACATCAGCAGCACCGACCGGCCGTCGCCCTCCCACAGCACCGCCCGGCGGCCCAGATCGCCCTGGGCGGACCACTCCACGTACCGCAGCGGACCGCGGCGGACGCTGCAGCGGTCGACGGAGGCGCCCTCCGGAGGGAACAGGCCGGCGACCGAACCGGCCGAGGACGGCGCCCAGCGCTCCCGCACCTCCGTCAGCCGCACCACCTCCTCGACCGCGACGCGCACCCAGGCCCCGCCCGGGCGGGCGTCGGCCACCGCCAGCGGGGTGCAGCGGACCAGGGCGTGCTCCGGCAGCCCGTCCGGGTCGTCGGGCACCCCGTTCAGCGCCGTCGCGGCCGGAGCGAACAGGCACCAGAACGGCCCCTCGACGAGCAGCGGACCGTCCAGCCCGAGCATCCGCTCCTCGCCGGCCACCGGCATCCGGTCGGTCTGCGCGACGCCCCGCCCCTCGTACGGCGACTCGGCGCAGTCGGGATCGGGCCAGCGGGCGAGGGCGGTTCCGGCGGCCGCCGCCCACGCGGGCGCGGGCGAGGCGGACCAGGCGCGGCGCGGCGCACAGCCGCAACCGGCGCCCGCCACGGAGACGATGAGGGTCATGCCCGCATGGTGGCAAACCGGCCGGAGCCCGCGCCCCGCGGGGCGCCCCACCGCCCCGGCCGCGGGCCCGTACGGGCCGTCAGGCCGCCTCGGTGGCGGGCGCCGGTGCGGGAGCGGGCCGCTCGGCGGCCGGCCGGCCGCGCAGACCGGCGAGGACGGCGAGCGCGGCGAGCAGCACCGGCACGGCGACCACCCGGAGCCCGGTGGCCATGCCCGCGGTGAACTCGGCCGGGCCGTGGGCCGCGCCGCCGGTACGGGAGGCGAGCACCGTGCCGACCACGGCCACGCCGAGCGCCGCACCCAGCTCCCGGGCCGCGGTGTTCAGCCCGGCACCCAGCCCGGCCTGCCCGGGCGGGAGTTCGGAGACCACGGCGTGGGTCAGGCCCGGGGCGGACAGCCCCATGCCGGCCGAGAGCAGCAGCAGCCACAGCGCGTACACCGGGTACGGGGTGCCCGGGCCCGCGGTGGAGACGCCCAGCAGCCCGGCGCCGATCAGCGCCAGCCCGCCGCCGGCCACCCACCGCACCCCGTGCCGGGCCTGCAACCGCCCGGCGAAGCGCGGCACCAGCGCCATGCCGACGGTCAGCGGCACGATCGCGAAACCGGTGCGGGCCGGCGAGTAGCCCTTGGCGTACTGCAGGAACTGCGAGTTGACGAAGAACAGCGCGAACAGGCCGAAGAACGAGGCCGCCGTGCCCAGCACCGCGGCCCGCAGCCGCCGCGAACGGAACACCCGCGGGTCGACCAGCGGCCGCCGCGCCACCAGGCCGTACCGGGTGAAGGCCGCCAACAGGGCGGCGCCGAGCGCGAATCCGACCAGCACGGGCACCGAGAGCCAGCCGTGCGAAGGGCCCTCGATGATGCCGTACAGCACGGCGGCGGTGCCGGCGACGAGCAGGGCCGACCCGGCCGGGTCGGGGGAGGCGGCGTGCCGCGGCAGCTCGGGGACGGTGCGCAGCACCGCCGCCGCGAGCAGGACGGACAGCGGCACCATCGCCCAGAACAGCGCCTGCCAGGGCAGGAACTGCGCGGTCAGGCCGCCGCCGACGTTGCCGGCCAGCCCGCCGAGCCCGACCGCGAGGGTCCACGAGGCGAGGGCCTGGACGCGCCGCTCGGGGCCGGCCAGGTGGACGAGGACCGCCATGGTGGCGGGCATGACGAGGGCGGCACCGGCGCCGGAGACCGCGCGGCCCGCGATCAGCGCGGCCACCGAGCCGAGCGAGCCGCCCGCGGCGCTCAGGCAGGCGCCGGAGGCGAACAGTGCGAGGCCGACGAGCAGCGCCCGCCGCCGCCCCCACCGGTCGCCGCAGGCGCCGGCCGGGATCAGCAACCCGGCGAAGACGATGACGTAGGCGTCGACCGTCCACAGCAGGGCGCCGGGGGAGGGGTGCAGGGCGGAGGCCGCGAGCTGGGGGATCATCAGGTTGATCGCGGCGACCATGCTCTGGGCGACGAGCACGCAGGCGCACATCGCGAAGAGGGTGGACCGGCGGAGGGCCGGTGGGGCGCTTTTGGACATGACGGACGGGCTCCTTCCGGAGCAGAGGCGTCTGGGTTCCCGTCCACGCTAGGCGGATGCTTGGATTGCTTCCAGTGCATGTTTCGCAAGAGAGGAATGCGTCCAGTGCAATCCGGAATGGACCTCAACCTGCTGGTGGCGCTGGACGTCCTGCTGGAGGAGTGCAGCGTCTCCGGGGCGGCGGCCCGGCTGCACCTCTCCGAGCCGGCGATGAGCCGCACCCTGGGCAGGATCCGCAAGGCCCTCGGCGACCCCGTGCTCGTCCGGGCCGGCCGCTCGATGGTGCCGACCCCGCACGCGCTGGCCCTCCACGCGGAGGTCCGGGCGGTCGTGGAGCGCGCCCGCGGACTGTTCAGTGCCGCCGGGCAGGTCGACCTGCGCACCCTCGACCGGACGTTCACCGTGCTCGCGCACGACGCCTTCGCCGCCGCGCACGCCGCCGCACTGTTCGCCCGCACCGCGGCGCAGGCGCCCGGCGTCCGCCTGCGGTTCCTCGGCGAGAGCCACGTGGACGCGCCCGCCCTGCGCGAGGGCACCGCCGACCTGGAGGTCGGCGTGATCGACACCACCGCCCCCGAGGTGCGGGTGGAACAGCTCTACGAGGACCGGATGCTGGCCGTCGTCCGGCCCGGCCACCCGCTGCTCGACGGGCCGCCGACCCCGGAACGGTTCGCGGCCGGCCGGCACCTCGGCGTCTCCCGCCGCGGCCGCCTGCACGGACCGATCGACACCGCACTCGCCGAACTCGGCCTCTCCCGCACGGTGGTGGGCACCGTGGCGACCTACCCGGCGGCACTCTTCGTGCTCCGGAGCACCGACCTGGTCGGCCTCACCACCACGCGCAGCCGCGGCCTCGCCGAGGCGCTCGGACTGGTGACGGTCGACATCCCGCTCGACCTTCCGGCCCTGCCGTTCGGCCTGGCCTGGCACCCGCGGCACGACGCCGACCCGGCGCACGCGTGGCTGCGGGGCTGCATCCGCGAGATGCTCGCCGGCGAGGGGCTCTGAGCCGGCCGGGATTTGTACGCGGGCCGTATCCGCATCGCGCAGTTCGCCAGCCTCCGGCCGGGAGGTGCCCCTGGTGGGTTGAGCCCGCGGGCGTGGTGGTCAGGCCGGGAGCGGGGGGACGTCCTCGGAGGTGATGGCGTGGTCGGCGGGGGTGACGGGGGAGGGGAGTTCGTCGCGGCCGGTGAGGTAGCGGTGGACGGCGGCCGCGACCGCGCGGCCCTCGGCGATGGCCCAGACGACCAGGGACTGGCCGCGGCCGGCGTCGCCCGCGACGAAGACGCCGTCCGGCCCGGCGGCGAAGCGGTCGTCCCGGGCCAGGTTGCCGCGGGTGTCCAGGCCGAGGCCCAACTGCTGCGCCAGGCCGGTGTCGTGCTCGGGGCCGGCGAAGCCGAGGGCGAGCAGCACCAGGTCGGCGGGGAGGGCGTGCTCGGTGCCGGGCGCCGGGGCCCGGCCGCCCGGTTCGGTGTCGGCGAAGCGGACGGCCGAGACCTGTCCGCGGGCGTCGGCGTCGAAGCGGACGGTGGCCGAGGCGTAGGCCCGGATGTCCGGGTCGGGCAGGTCGGGCGGGCGGAGCTCGGCCGCCTCCTCGTGCGAGGTGGTGGCCCGGTGGACCTTGGCGTGGACGGGCCAGGGCTGCGTCTGCGGACGGTCCTCGGGCGGGCGCGGGTGGATGTCCAACTGCCTTACGTCCAGGGCCTCCTGGCGGAGCGCGGTGCCGACGCAGTCGGCGGCGGTGTCACCGCCGCCGATCACCACCACGTGCCGCCCGTGGGCGTCGACCGGGGACCGGTCGAGGTCGCCCGCGACCACCCGGTTGGCCAGCGGCAGGTACTCCATGGCCTGGTGGATCCCGGTGGATTCCCGCCCCGGCACCGGGAGTTCGCGCCAGGCGGTGGCGCCGACGGCGATCACCACGGCGTCGCAGCCGGCCCGCAGCTCGTCCGCCGGCAGGTCCCGGCCGACGGACACGCCGGTGCGGAACCGCGTTCCCTCGGCGCGCAGTTGCTCGATCCGGCGGTCGAGCCGGTGCTTCTCCAGCCGGAAGTCCGGGATGCCGTAGCGCAGCAACCCGCCGGGCCGGTCGGTGCGTTCGTAGACGGTGACGGTGTGGCCGGCCCGGGTGAGCTGCTGGGCGGCGGCGAGCCCGGCGGGGCCCGAGCCGACCACCGCGACGGTGCGCCCGGTGCGGCGCTCCGGCGGCCGCGGCGGCTCCAGCCCGTGTTCCCAGGCGTGGTCGGCGATGGCGAGTTCGACGTTCTTGATGGTCACCGCGTCGGCGTTGATGGCCAGCACGCAGGCGCTCTCGCAGGGGGCGGGGCAGAGCCGGCCGGTGAACTCCGGGAAGTTGTTGGTGGCGCCGAGGCGCTCCACCGCGTCGCGCCAGTCGTCGGCGGAGACCAGCCGGTTCCACTCGGGGACGAGGTTGCCGAGCGGGCAGGCCTGGTGGCAGAACGGCAGCCCGCAGTCCATGCACCGGGCCGCCTGGCCGCTGATGATCGGGAGCAGCGCGCGCCGCTGGTAGACCTCCTCCCAGTCGTGTACCCGGGCCGCCACCGCCCGGCGGGCGCGGAGCAGCCGGGGCGTGTTCAGGAACGCCTTGGGGTCGGCCATGGTCGGCCTCCAGCGGTGCGGTTCGCCGCCGGGCGTCAGGGCGGGGAGGGCCGGGCAAGAGGGGTGCACAGGAGCGGGGGCGCGGGGCCGGGGGAGCGCGGGTCGGCGGTCGCAGCCGGGCGGGCGTGCGCACGGTGCCGTGTGGCCACCGTACGCCCGCCCGCCCGGCTTGGACAGTGGGGCGGTGCCCCGCTCAGCGGGCCGCCGGCACCTGCTCGCCGACCGGCTCGGCCGGGCTGTCCGACGGGTCGATCCGGGCCGGCCACCAGGCGCGCGGCCCCAGGTCGTGGACGAGCGCCGGGACGAGCAGCGAGCGGACCAGCAGGGTGTCCAGCAGGACGCCGAAGGCGACGATGAAGGCGATCTGCACCAGGAACGCCAGCGGGATCACCCCGAGCGCGGCGAAGGTCGCGGCCAGCACCACACCGGCCGAGGTGATCACCCCGCCGGTCGCGGTGAGCGCCCGCAGCACACCCTCCCGGGTGCCGTGCCGCAGCGACTCCTCGCGGGCGCGGGTCATCAGGAAGATGTTGTAGTCCACGCCCAGCGCGACCAGGAACACGTAGCCGTACAGCGGGACGGACGGGTCGGTGGCCGGGAAGCCGAACACGTGCGGGAAGACGACCGCACAGACGCCGAGCACCGCCAGGTAGGAGAGCGCGACGGTCGCCGCCAGCAGCAGCGGTGCCACCAGCGAGCGCAGCAGCACGATCAGGATCAGCAGGATGCAGACCAGCACCACCGGCACGATCACCGTGCGGTCCCGGGAGGCCGTGGCCCGGGTGTCCTCCTGCTGGGCGGTGTAGCCGCCGACCAGGGCGTCGGCGCCGTCCACCGCGTGCACCGCGGTGCGCAGCCGCAGCACGGTGGCGACGGCGGCGTCGCCGTCCGCCGGGTCGGCGAGCGTGGCGTCCAGCCGGACGAGGCCGTCGACCGCCTTGGCCGGGCCGCCGGGCGCTCCGCCGGTGAAGGCGGCGACCGCGCTCACCCCGGGCACCGCGCGGGCGGCGGCCTCGACGGCGTCCCCCCGGTCGGGCCTTACGACCATCACCCCCCGGGTGCCCGGGCCCCC
>NZ_BAAALD010000100.1:16782-27523 GCF_039528095.1 Kitasatospora arboriphila | reverse complement strand
ACCGCTCGGGCGCGCGGGCCGACCACGCCGCCGCGGCCGGCGCGCACGAGGAGCGCCGCGAGGCCGCCCAGCGGGCCCGCCGCCGCGCCGACGCGCTGGCCGGCCTCGCCTTCCGGCTGCGCGAGCGCGCCAACTGGACGCGCCGGCAGCGCGAACTCGGCGAGGTCGGCGCCGAGGGCGACCGCCGCCAGACCGTCTGCGCCGAACGCGCCCGCACCTGCGACGAGGACCGCCGCGCCGCCCAGCGCGCCGCCGACGACGCCCGCCGCACCGCCCGCACCCTGCGCGCCGAACGCGCCGAACTCTCCACCGTCGCCGAGGACGCCCCCGAGCCCACCGGCACCCCCGCCTCGCTGCCCGCCCTCCGCGAGGCCTACCGGGCGGCCTCCCAGGTCTACGAGAAGGTCGGCGTCGGCGCCGACCTGCGTGCCGAGCAGGCCCGTGCCGAGGGTGACGAGGCCGCCGCCGCGGCCGAACTCGACCGGCTCACCAACAAGGTCCGCACCCGCGCCGAGGAGCTCCTCGCCAGCCCGGACGGCGCCGACGGCCCCGCCCGGCAGGCCGCCGCCGCCCGCGCGGAGGAACTGGTCGCCACCATCGAGGCCCGCTCCGCCACCGCCAGCGAACAGCTCGGTCGGCTCCGCGGCGACGCCGAGCGCTCCGCCCCCGCCGACGGCGAGGCCCACACCGAACTCCCCGAGGACCTCGTCCCCGCCGACCCGGAGCACGCCCAGACGCTGCTGCGCACCGCCACCACCCGGCTCGCCGAGCGCCGCGAGCGGCTGGAGACGGCCCGCACCGAACACGCCGACCTGCTGCGCACCTTCGAGGCGGCGCAGGCCGCCGCGGCGAACTTCGACGAGACCGCGGTGCAGCTCCGCGACGGCCTGCGCGACAACCCGGACGAGGCCGAGCCGCACGCCGAGCCGTACCTCGGCGGCCTCGCCGAGGCCCGCACCGCCGCCACCGAGAGCCGCCGCACCCTGCGGACGGCGGCCGCCGAGCTGAGCGGCGCCGAACTCGCCGTCCGCGACGCCGCCGACGCCCTCATCCGGCACGCCAACGCGGCCCGCTACGAAGCCGTCCGCACCCCGGCCCGCCAGCAGATCCGCGAACTGCCCACCGCCGCCCTGCCCGAGCACGCCGCCGCCTGGGCCGCCGCCTTCGCACCCCGGCTGCGCGTCCTCACCGACGAACTCGCCCAGCTGGAGCGCAACCGCGGCTCGATCGTCGACCGGCTGCGCGGCCTGGTGGAGTCCTCGCTCGCCACGCTGCGCGCCGCCCAGCGGCTCTCCCGCCTGCCCGAGGGCCTGGGGGAGTGGTCCGGCCAGGAGTTCCTGCGGATCCGCTTCGAGGACCCGGACCACGCCGTCCTGGTGGAGCGCCTCGGCGAGGTCATCGACGAGGCCACCCGCGCCGCCGTGAAGAAGAACTCCGACCTGCGCCGCGACGGCATGTCGCTGCTGCTGCGCGGCGTCGCGGCGGCGATCGGCCCGAAGGGCGTCAGCGTCGAGATCCTCAAGCCCGACGCGGTGCTGCGCGCCGAACGCGTCGGCGTCGGCCAGATGTCGGACGTCTTCTCCGGCGGCCAGCTGCTCACCGCCGCCATCGCGCTGTACTGCACGATGGCCGCGCTGCGCGCCAACGACCGCGGCCAGTCCCAGCTGCGGCACGCGGGCACGCTCTTCCTCGACAACCCGATCGGCCGGGCCAACGCCACCTACCTGCTGGAGCTGCAGCGGGCCGTCGCCGACGCGCTGGGCGTGCAGCTGATCTACACCACCGGCCTGTTCGACACCACCGCGCTCGCCGAGTTCCCGCTGGTGATCCGGCTGCGCAACGACGCCGACCTGCGGGCCGGCCTGAAGTACATCTCGGTCGAGGAGCACCTGCGCCCCGGCCTGCCCGCCCCGCAGGACCCGGACGGTCCGACCGTCCACGGCGAGATCACCGCCACCCGGATGTTCAAGCGCCCCGCCGAGGCCCCGGTCGGCTGACCCGATCGGCCACTTCGGGGCCCGCACCCCCGAAGTGGCCGATGGCCGGGTACGCGGCCCCGCCACGGCGTTAGGCTCCTGGTCCAGGACCGGCCCCGAACCGCCGCGGAGCCCGGCCGCCACGACCCGGGGGAGGCCGTCGAATGGAGCCGCACCAGCGGGCACGGACGGACCACCACCTGTCCCTGCGCACCGCCCCGGTCCGCTGCCCCCGCTGCGACTCCCGCGCCGACCGCACCGGCGCCCGCCTGTTGCGCACCTCCCGCGGGCCGGTCCGCGAGAGCGGCCGCTCCTTCGCCGGCCCCGTCCCGGTGACGGCCGGCGGGCGCTGCCCCACCTGCGGCCGCACGCCGCGGCACACCGCCGAGCACGCCACCCGGCTCGGCCTGGCCCGGCCCGGTACGGTCCGCGACCACGTATTGCGCTGCGACTGCGGGACGCGCTCCCGCCACCCGGTGGCCGTCCACCCCTCCCGGGGCCGCAACCAGGGCACCGACCCGGTCTCCGGCCTGCCGCTCCGGCTGCGCACCGACGTCCGCGGCAACGTCCTGCGGGCCCTGGACGCCGCCCACGTGGACGCCGTCGAGGCGTACGTCTCGGCGGTGCTGCGCCCGCCGGCCCGCGGCAACGGCACCCCGGCGAGCCGCCTCCCGGCGTGGATCAAGAGCGCCAAGAACCGCCGGGAGGTCCTGCTCGGCCCGGGCGGCCGGCGGGACCTGCTCCCGGCGGACGGCGCACCGCCCTGACCGGCCCGATCCCCATGTCCCTTCCACCGAGTCCCTTCCACCGATTCCTGGAGGCCCCGCATGCCGGTGATCGCCCACCTCAGCGACATCCACCTCGGTCAGGTCCGCACCGGTCCCGACGGGCCGGACGGCGGTGCCCGCGCCGAGGCCAGGGCCGCGCGGGTGATGGCCCACCTGGAGGCGGTGCCCGGCCCGATCGACGCCGTCCTGGTCACCGGCGACCTCGCCGACCACGGCCTCGCCGAGGAGTACGCCGCGGTCGCCCGGGTGCTCGCCTCCGACCGCTGGCCGGTGCTGACCTGCCCCGGCAACCACGACGTCCGCGAGGCGTACCGGGCGGTGCTGCTCGGCGAGGAGCCGTCGGCGGCGCCGGTGAACCGGCTGCACGAACTCCCGGGGCTCACCGTGCTGATGTGCGACTCCAGCGTCCCCGGCCGCGACGAGGGCCGGTTCGACGAGGAGACCCTGGGCTGGCTGGACACCACCCTCAGCCGGGCCCGCCGGGACGTCCCCGCCGTGGTCGCCTTCCACCACCCGCCGGTCGAGCTCCACCTGCCGGTCGTCGACCCGATCCGGCTGCTCGACGAGGAGCGCCTCGCGGCGGTGCTGCGCTGCCACCCGCAGGTCGCCGCCGTGCTCTGCGGCCACGCGCACACCCCGGCGGCCACCCGCTTCGCCGGTCTGCCGCTGGCGGTCGCGCCCGGCGTGGTCTCGACCGCCCTGCTGCCCTTCGAGAGCGGCGAGGAGCTGGAATTCGACCACCCGCCGATGGTTTCCTTCCACATTCTGGACGCGCAGCGCAGGCTGACCACGCATCACCGCATCGTTCTCTCCTGAGACCGGGCCGCCCCCCCACCGGCCGTCCCGCATCCGCCCGACCAGGAGCCCCCATGCCCCGCACCCTGCACGCCGAGCCGGTCGTCCGCGACCGCGCCCACCTCAACGAGAGCCCGCTCTGGGACGACCGCCACCGGATGCTCCGCTGGGTCGACATCCTGGCCGGCCGGGTGCACGGCTGGGACCCGGCGACCGGGGAGCGCACCCTGTTCGAGGCCGGCCTGCCGGTCGGCGCGGTGGCCCTGCGCGAGGCCGGCGGGCTCGTCCTGGCCGTCGCGGACGGCTTCGCGCTGTTCGACGGCGAGCGGACGACCCGCATCGCCGACCTCGACTCCGAGGGCGGCGAGCTGCGGATGAACGACGCCGTCTGCGACCCCGAGGGCCGCCTGCTCGCCGGCACCATGGCCTACTCGCACGAGCCGGGCCGCGGCACCCTGCACCGCCTGGACGCCGACCACACCGTGCACACCGCGCTGGCCTCGGTCACCATCTCCAACGGCCTCGACTGGTCGGCGGACGGCGAGACCGCCTACTACGCGGACAGCCCGACCCGCGAGGTGCGTGCCTACCGCTACCGCGAGGGCCGGCTGCTCGACCCCCGTCCGTTCGTCACTACCGAGGGCGGCGTGCCGGACGGTCTCGCGGTCGACGCCGAGGGCGGGGTGTGGGTCGCGGTGGCCTTCGCCGGCACGGTCTGCCGCTACCTGCCGGACGGCACCCTCGACACGGTGGTCCGCGTGCCGGCCACCGTGACCACCAGCTGCGCCTTCGGCGGCCCCGACCTGGACACCCTCTACATCACCACCGCCACCGAGAACCTCACCCCGGCCCAGCTCGCCGAGCAGCCGCTGGCCGGCGGGATCTTCGCCTGCGAGCCGGGCGTCCGCGGCCGGGCCGCGAACCGCTACCGCGGCTGACGGGGCACTCACCGCACCGGCTGCCGCACCGACCGCCGCACCGGCCCCGCACCGGTTGCGGAGGCCGGTGCGGCCGGGCCGGTACACCCTCCGGTGGGCGAGGTGCCGTACTCGGTCGGAAACTTGAAGAAGTCTTCCCAGTCTTGGATGCTGGACTCCCCGGGTCTGACCCGGGCGGTGGGCCGGCGCCGCTGCCGGCATCGGAGGTCAGCCGTGACGGACCTGTTCCGCGAGGAGCTCGGGGCGCAGCTGACGCAGGCCCGCGACGACCTCGCCGCCGCCAGGGAGGCGGGCGACGACGACGGCGTGCAGGCCTACCGGGGGCGGATCACGAGTCTGCTGCGGATCGCCGCGCGCCACGGCGTCGAGCTGCCCCACTCGCCGGACGAAGAGGAAGACGAGGACGACTGAGCATGCCGGTCCCGCTCTACCAGGCCAAGGCGGAGTTCTTCCGAACCCTCGGTCACCCGGCGCGCATCCGTGTCCTCGAACTCCTCCAGGACGGTCCGCGTCCGGTCCGCGAACTGCTCGCCGAGATGGACATCGAACCGTCGAACCTCTCCCAGCAGCTCGCCGTGCTGCGCCGCACCAACCTCGTCACGGCGACCCGCGAGGGCAACACCGTGGTCTACGAGCTGAGCACCCCGGACGTCGCCGACCTGCTGCGCGCGGCGCGGCGGATCCTCACCGAGATGATCGCCGACCAGGGCGTGCTGCTGGCCGAACTCCGCGGCGACGGCCGCGTCCCGACCGCCTGAGGCCCGGTCCGCGCGGGCGGAACGTTCAGACCGGGTACCGGGACGCCCGGTGCCCGGCCACCACGCTGTCGAGCAGTCCGGGGAAGCGTGCGGCCAGGTCCTCGCTGCGCAGCGAGTTCATCTTCGACGTGCCGCGCCGCACCTGCCGGATCACTCCGGCCTCCCGCAGCACCCGGAAGTGGTGGGTGAGCGTGGACTTGGCCACCGGCACGTCGAAGGCCAGGCAGTTGACCTGGTCGGTGCAGCCCGCCAGCGAGGAGACGATCCGCAGGCGGACGGGGTCGGCGAGCGCGTGCAGCACGGCCTCCAGGCGGATCTCGCCGACGGCGGGCTCCGGGAAGGGCGCGCAGGCCTCGTGGCGGGTTTCGGTCACCCCCTCATGGTACGAGGATCATCGTAGTTTGACAGATCTCGTAGTACGAGAGTTATCGTACTGAGCAGCACCAGCCTCCCGGCCCGCCCGGGCCACCGCCGAAGGAGCTTCCGTGAGCGCCCTGTTCGAGCCGATCGCCCTCCGCTCGCTGACCGTGCCCAACCGGGTGTGGCTCGCCCCGATGTGCATGTACTCCGCGGCGCCGGACGGCCCCGAGCAGGGCGTCGCCACCGACTTCCACCTCGCCCACCTGGGCGCCCGCGCCGCGGGCGGCGCCGGCCTGGTGATGACCGAGGCCACCGCCGTCCGCCCCGACGGCCGTATCTCGCCCTTCGACCTCGGCCTGTGGAACGACCGGCAGCAGGAGGCGCTGGCCCGGATCGCCGCGCTGATCACCGCCCACGGCGCGGTGCCCGCGATCCAGCTCGCCCACGCCGGCCGCAAGGCCGCCACCGGCCGCCCGAACGACGGCTCCAAGCCGCTGGCCGCCGCGGACGGCGGCTGGCAGCCGGTCGGCGCCTCGCCGATCGCCTTCGGCGAGGGCTACCCGGTGCCGGACGAGCTGACCACCGAGCAGATCGCCGAGCTGGTGCGGGACTTCGCCGCCGCCGCGGTCCGCGCCCGGGAGGCCGGCTTCCGGGTCGCCGAGGTGCACGGCGCCCACGGCTACCTGATCCACTCCTTCCTCTCGCCGCACTCCAACCACCGCACCGACGGCTACGGCGGCTCGTTCGCCGGCCGCGCCCGGTTCGCCCTGGAGGTCGCCGCCGCCGTCCGCGCGGTCTGGCCGGAGGACCTGCCGGTGTTCTTCCGGGTCTCCGCCACCGACTGGCTGGACGGCGAGCCGGGCTGGACGCCCGAGGAGACGGTGCTGCTCGCCAAGGAACTCCAGGCCGTCGGCATCGACCTGGTCGACGTCTCCAGCGGCGGTAACGTCCGGAACGCCGCCATCGCGCTGGGCCCCGGCTACCAGGTGCCGTTCGCCGAGCAGGTCCGCACCGAGGCCGGTGTCCCGGTCAGCGCGGTCGGTCTGATCGTCGAGCCCGCCCAGGCCGAGGAGGTCGTGACCGCCGGCCGCGCCGACGCCGTGATGCTCGGCCGCGAACTGCTGCGCAACCCGTACTGGCCGCTGCACGCCGCCCGCGAGCTCGGCGCCGAGCGTACCTGGCCCCGCCAGTACGGCTACGCGGTCGGCCCGCGCGGCTGACCGGCCGTCAGCGCCAGACCCGGCTGCTCTCCAACGGCGCCCGGCGACCCGCCGGGCGCCGCCGCGGTTCCCGGCTGCCCGCCAGTGGCGAGGCGGAGTTCGGGCCGCGCAGGCGCTGCGCCGCGATCTGGCGCGAGATCAGGATCTCCAGCAGGCTCCACGCCGTACCGAACACGCCGAGGGCCATCAGCAGCAGCGCGGGGGCCAGCAGCCCGCTGCCCGCGTACGAGGCCAGGGTCGCCACGATCAGTGCCACCAGCGTCAGCGAGAGGCTGAACAGGGCGCGGACGGCGGCGGAGCGCACCTCGTGCGGCGGACGGCGGTCAACGGCGGACATCGGCGGGCCTCCCCGGCGCAGCGGACGTGACGAGCGCGGCGGGCGTGCTCCGGCGCACCCCGCCCGACATCCACCACCCTGCCCCACCTCGGGCCCGCCATGCCCGGAAATCCCCGATTCACCCCGGAATCCGACGCTCCGCCCGTGGCGGACCGTCAGTCGAGGGTCGCGTTGAGCTCGTCGAGCGCCCCCGCGACGATCGTGCGCATGGACCGTTCGGCGAGCGCCGCGTCGCCGGCGCAGATCGCCTCGGCCACCTCCCGGTGCAACTGCACCGCGTAGGGCCGGGGCTGGTGCGGCATCAGGTGGTGCTCGGTGCGGCCGGTCAGCACCGCGCCGACGGTGTCCTTCAGGTGCGCGAACATCTCGTTCCCGGAGGCGCGCAGCACGATCGCGTGGAAGGCGATGTCGTGCGCGAGGAAGGTCTCCAGGTCGGCGGCGCGCGCGGTGACGGTCAGCTCCACCGCCAGGGCGCTCAGCTCTCGGCGGTCGTCGTCGCTGGCGTGCACCGCGGCCAGTGCGGCCGCGGCCGGCTCCACCGCGACCCGCAGCGAGCCGAGCGAGCGCAGCTGGGCCGCCCGGTCGGCGCCGGCCAGCCGCCAGCGGATCACCAGCGGGTCGAAGACGTCCCACTCGGACTTCGGGCGGACGGTGATCCCCACCCGCCGCTTCGGGGCGACCATGCGCATCGACTCCAGGATGCGGACGGCCTCGCGGACCACCGTGCGGGAGACCTGGAACCGGTCCTCCAGCTCCTCGGCGCGCAGCACGGCGCCCTCGGGGATCTCGCCGCCGGCGATGGCGGGGCCGAGGTCGGCGAGCAGTCGGCCGGGCAGGCCCTGGATCTCCATCGGGCCAGACTATCGGGAAGCAAAAGTATGACGATTTTGTTGCGGTCGCTTGAATAAGTCATACCTTTGCGCGAAGGTGAGCGCGGAACAGGCAGAAGAGGAGCACCGCCCCATGGCTCTCAGCGTCGAGACCGAGCCGCCCGTCGTCGTCGTGATGGGCGTGTCAGGCGTCGGCAAGACCACCGTCGCCCGGCTGCTCGCCGATCGGCTCGGCCTGCCGGGCGCCGAGGCCGACGACTTCCACCCGCCGGAGAACATCGCCAAGATGAGCGCCGGCGTCCCGCTCGGCGACCGGGACCGCGAGCCGTGGCTGCACGCCCTCGGCCGCTGGCTCGGCGACCGGGCCACCGCCGGCACCGGCGGGGTCGTCACCTGCTCGGCGCTGAAGCGGCAGTACCGCGACACCCTGCGCGCGCACTGCCCGGACGCGTTCTTCCTGCACCTCAGCGGCGGTCACGAGCTGGTCCAGGACCGGCTCGCCCACCGCGTCGGGCACTTCATGCCGACCTCCCTCCTCGACTCCCAGTACGCCCTGCTCGAACCCCTCCAGCCGGACGAGCGCGGCGCCGTACTGGACGTCGGCCCCACCCCCGCCATCCTCGTCGAGTCGGCCGCAGCCCTGCTGGGCCATGTCAACGGAGACCTCGCGTGACCCCCACCTCCCTGCTCGCGGCCGCCGCACCGGCCCTGCCGCACACCGACAGCAACGGCAGACTGCTGCTCGCGGTCCTGCTCAGCATCGGCGCCATCGTGCTGCTGATCACCAAGCTGAAGCTGCACCCCTTCCTCGCCCTCACCCTCGGCTCCGGCCTGCTCGCGGCCGTCGCCGCGGCCCCCTTCGACAAGCTGCTCACCAGCTTCTCCACCGGATTCGGCAGCACCGTCGCCGGCGTCGGCCTGCTCATCGGCCTCGGCGCGATGCTCGGCAAGCTGCTCGCCGACTCGGGCGGCGCCAACACCGTCGCCGACACCGTGCTCGCCCGGACGGGCAAGCGCGGGCTGCCGTGGGCGATGGCGCTGATCGCGGCCGTGCTGGGCCTGCCGCTGTTCTTCGAGGTCGGCGTCGTCCTGCTGATCCCGATCGTGCTGCTGGTGGCCCGCCGCGGCAACGTCCCGCTGATGCGGATCGGCATCCCCGCCCTCGCCGGACTCTCCGTCCTGCACGGCCTGGTGCCCCCGCACCCCGGCCCGCTGGTCGCCGTCGACGCGCTCAAGGCCGACCTCGGCGTCACCCTCGCCCTCGGCCTGCTGATCGCCGTCCCCACGCTGATCGTCGCCGGTCCGCTGTTCGCCCGGATCGCCGAGCGCTGGGTGGGCCCGCTCGACGTGCCCGCCGCCCCCGGCACCGACTCCGCCCCCGGGACCGGCACCGGTTCCGCTTCCGACGGGCCCGCCGCCGACGGTGACGCCGCCCCGCACGGGACCGCCCCGGCCGGCACCGGCACGGGCACGGCGACCGCCACCCGTACGGCGCTGCCCGCGGCCGTCCGCCCCGAGCACGCCCCGCGGTTCGGCGCGGTGCTCGCCACCATCCTGCTGCCCGTCGTGCTGATGCTCGGCAAGGCCCTGGTCGACGTCGTCGTCGACGACCCGAAGGCCGGCGTCCAGCGGTTCTTCGACTTCATCGGCTCGCCGCTGATCGCCCTGCTCGCCGCCGTGCTGCTCGCCATGGTCACCCTCGGCCGGGCGGCCGGCTTCACCAAGGGCCAGGTCTCCGACAGCGTCGCCGCCTCGCTCGGCCCGATCGCCGGCATCGTCTTCATCGTCGGCGCGGGCGGCGGCTTCAAGCAGACCCTGATCGACGTCGGCGTCGGTCAGGCCGTCAGCGCCTGGGCCACCGACTGGCACGTCTCGGCCCTGCTGCTCGGCTGGCTGATCGCCGTGCTGATCCGGCTGGCCACCGGCTCCGCCACGGTCGCCACCATCACCGCGGCCGGCATCGTCGCCCCGCTCGCCGCCGGCATGTCGAGCAGCCACTCCGCCCTGCTGGTCCTCGCGATCGGCGCCGGCTCGCTCTTCTTCTCGCACGTCAACGACGCGGGCTTCTGGCTGGTCAAGGAGTACTTCGGGATGAGCGTCGGCCAGACCGTGAAGTCCTGGTCGGTCATGGAGACGGTGATCTCGGTCGTCGCGATCGCCCTGATCCTGCCGCTCAGCCTGATCGTCTAGGGCCCGCTCCACCGACGCCCCGGGGCCCGCGCACACCACCGTCGATCCGGTGGGTGCGCGGGCCCCCGCGGCGTCGGTCAGCGGCGGCCGGCGTCCGCCGCCGCCCGCTGTGCGAGCAACTCGCCGAGCGGCGCGTCCGGCACCTTGCGCCACCGCTTCGGCCGCCGCCCGTCCGCCCGCTCCGCCACCTCGGCCGCCCGGTCACCGACCTGGCGGCCGTTCAGCGTCGCCAGCACCGTCCGGTGCAGCCGGCGGTTGGCGCTGTTCACCGCCCGCTTGCGGCGCCGGATGCTCGTGCGCGAGCTCTTGTCGTTCTCGCCGAAGGCGTTCCGACGGTCCTTCAGGTAGCTCAGCCGCTTCTTCTCCCGCGGCGTCCTGCGCACCATGCACATCGCCCCCTTCCCCGCACCGACGCTAGGCGCCGGGCGGCGAAGGGGGCGAACGCTTTTACCGGTACTGCCTACTTCTTTCCGCGCTTCGCGAGGCTGTGTCCTACTTCTTTCCGCGCTTCGCGAGGCTGTGTCCTACTTCTTTCCGCGCTTCGCGAGG
>NZ_BAAALD010000100.1:14960-16687 GCF_039528095.1 Kitasatospora arboriphila | reverse complement strand
CGAGGAAGGCCTCGACCTCCTGGCGGACCTCCGGCGTGTCCAGGCCGCGGACCGTCATGGTGGTGCGGCGGCGCAGCACGTCGTCCACGGTGTACGCCCACTCGTTGTCGGCGGCGTACGCGACCTGCGCCCAGACGTCCGGGCCGTCGGCGTGGACCGGCCGGCCGAGCTCCGGGTCCTGCGCGATCAGGTGGGCGATCTCGAAGGAGAGCGTGCCGTAGTGGCTCGCCAGGTGCTTGGCGACCAGCGGCTCCATCCGGGAGCCGGGCTCGCGGTCGACCAGCAGGCGGTGCGCGACGGCGTTCGGCGCGCCGACGCCGGGCAGCGGCACGGTCGCCGGGAAGGGCGACATGTCCTCGGCCAGGCCGGTGCCGGGCACGTGCTTGAGCTTCTCCAGCACGGCGCGGCCGATGTGCCGGTAGGTCGTCCACTTGCCGCCGGCGACCGACAGCATGCCGCCGCGGCCCTCGGTGACGACGGTCTCGCGCTTGGCGGCGGCGGTGTCGCCGGGACCGCCGGGCAGCACCCGCAGGCCGGCGAACGCGTAGGTGATCAGGTCGCGGTCGAGGTGCTCGTCGCGGATGGCGTGGCCGGCCTCGTCCATGATCTGGTCGATGTCGGCCTCGGTGGCGCGGACGTCCAGCGGGTCGCCGGTGTACTCCTCGTCCGTGGTGCCGAGCAGGACGTGGTCCTCCCACGGGATCGCGAAGGAGACGCGGTACTTGTCGATCGGGATGGTGAGCGCGGCGCGCCACGGGGTGCGGCGCTTGACGACGACGTGCGCGCCCTTGGAGAGGCGGATCGACGGGGCGGCGCCCGCGTCCTCCATCTTCCGCAGGTGGTCGACCCAGGGGCCGGTGGCGTTGAGCACCAGGCGGGCGGAGACGCCGAACTCGGTGCCGTCCAGGCGGTCCCGCAGCTCCGCGCCGGAGACCCGGCCGCCGGTGAAGCGCAGACCGGTGACCTCGGCGTGGTTCAGCACGACCGCGCCGGACTCGACGGCGGCGCGCACGGTCATCACGGCGACCCGGGAGTCGTTCATCTGGTGGTCGCCGTAGACCGCGACCGAGCGAAGGCCCTCGGTGCGCAGCGCCGGCACCTGCTGGGCGGCGTGCGCGGCGGTGGAGACCCGGCCCATGCCGTCGCGGAAGGCGGAGAGCGCCGAGTAGAGGAAGACGCCGGCGCCGAGCTTCGGGGCGCTGTGCGGGCCGCCCTTGTACACCGGCACGAAGAAGGTCAGCGGGTTGACCAGGTGCGGGGCGACGTCGGTGGCGAGCGCGCGGCGCTCCTTGTGGTTCTCGGCGACCAGCTTGACCGCGCCGGTCTGCAGGTAGCGCAGACCGCCGTGGACGAGCTTGGAGGAGGCGCTGGAGGTGGCGCCGGCGAAGTCGCCCGCGTCGACCATGGCGACTTTCAGACCGGCCTGCGCCGCCGTCCAGGCGGTTGCGGTGCCGAGGATGCCGCCGCCGATCACCAGCAGGTCGTAGGTGGCCTTGCCGAGCAGCTCGCGGGTCTCGGCGCGGGAGGCGGTGCGGCCGGTGGTGTAGCCGGCGCCCAGAGTCGGAATGGTTGCCATGGTGTGTGTACGGCGGCCTGGTCGGGCTGCCGTGTCTCCTCTCGGGGTGTGCGGTGCGGTCTCCGCGGGGAGACCGTGGCCGGCCCGGTGCGGCGGGCCGGAACGTCACGAAGGGGGGCCCGGGGGCGGCGCCGCCCCGCCGCCCCCGCCC
>NZ_BAAALD010000100.1:0-14950 GCF_039528095.1 Kitasatospora arboriphila | reverse complement strand
GGGCGGCGGGGGGGCGGGCCCCCCCCCCGGCCGGCTGTTCGTCAGCTCTGCTCGTCCTCCTCGACCCAGCCCATGGTGCGCTCCACGGCCTTGAGCCACTTCTTGTACTCGCGGTCGCGGGTGGCCTCGTCCATCCGCGGGGTCCACTCGGCGGCGCGGTGCCAGTTGGCCCGCAGGGTGTCGAGGTCGCTCCAGAAGCCGACCGCGAGGCCCGCCGCGTAGGCCGCGCCCAGCGCCGTGGTCTCAGCGACGTAGGGGCGCTCGACCGGGGCGTCCAGGACGTCCGCGATGTTCTGCATCAGCAGGTTGTTGGAGGTCATGCCGCCGTCGACCTTGAGGGCGGTGAGCTCCACGCCGGAGTCCTTCTGCATGGCGTCGACGACCTCGCGGGTCTGCCAGGCGGTGGCCTCCAGCACGGCCCGGGCCAGGTGGCCCTTGGTCACGTACCGGGTCAGACCGGCGATCACACCGCGGGCGTCGGAGCGCCAGTACGGGGCGAACAGGCCGGAGAAGGCCGGGACGAAGTAGGCGCCGCCGTTGTCCTCGACGGTGGAGGCGAGGGTCTCGATCTCGGCCGCGGTCGAGATGATGCCCAGCTGGTCGCGCAGCCACTGCACCAGCGAACCGGTGACGGCGATCGAGCCCTCCAGGGCGTAGACCGGCTTCTGGTCGCCGATCCGGTAGCCGACCGTGGTCAGCAGGCCGTGGTAGGAGTTGACGACCTTCTCGCCGGTGTTCAGCAGCAGGAAGGTGCCGGTGCCGTAGGTCGACTTGGCCTCGCCCTCGTCGAAGCAGGTCTGGCCGAACAGCGCGGCCTGCTGGTCGCCGAGCGCGGAGGCGACGGGCACGCCCTCCAGGTCGCCGATCGCGTGGCCGTAGACCTCGGCGGAGGAGCGGATCTCCGGGAGGACCGTCATCGGCACCTCCATGGACTCGGCGATCTTCTCGTCCCACTCCAGGGTGTGGAGGTTCATCAGCATGGTGCGGCTGGCGTTGGTCACGTCGGTGACGTGCTTGCCGCCGTCGACGCCGCCGGTCAGGTTCCAGATGACCCAGGTGTCCATGGTGCCGAAGAGGATGTCGCCGGCCTCGGCGCGCTCGCGCAGGCCCTCGACGTTGTCCAGCAGCCAGCGGATCTTCGGGCCGGCGAAGTAGCTGGCCAGCGGCAGGCCGGTCTCGCGGCGGTAGCGGTCCTGGCCGACGTTGCGGCCGAGCTCGCGGCAGAGCGCCTCGGTGCGGGTGTCCTGCCAGACCAGCGCGTTGTGGACGGGCTCACCGGTGTTCTTGTCCCACAGCACGGTGGTCTCGCGCTGGTTGGTGATGCCGATGGCGCGGATGTCGTCCTTGGTGAGGCCGGCCTTCTCGAGGGCCCCGCGGATCACCGACTGGACGCGGGTCCAGATCTCGGCGGCGTCGTGCTCGACCCAGCCCGGCTGCGGGAAGATCTGCGAGTGCTCCTGCTGGTCGACGGCGACGATCCGGCCGTCGGCGCCGAAGATGATGCAGCGGCTGGACGTGGTGCCCTGGTCGATCGCGGCGATGTAGTTCCCGGTGGGCGTGGTGCCAGAAGTCATGGGGTCCTCGATCTGGATGAGGGATGCAGGGACGGGCGGGCCTGACGTGGGGTCAGTCCCCGTGGGCGGGTGCCGGGCAAACCCCGGTCGGGCTCAGAAGACGATGTGGTAGAAACCGCCGGCCAGCAGGCCGCCGATGGCCGGGCCGGCCACCGGGATCCACGCGTACGACCAGTCCGAGCTGCCCTTGTTGGGGATCGGCAGCAGGGCGTGGGCGACGCGCGGCCCGAGGTCGCGGGCCGGGTTGATCGCGTAGCCGGTCGGGCCGCCGAGCGACAGGCCGATGCCGACCACGGTGAGCGCGACGATCAGGATGCCGGTGCCGGAGAGGCCGAGGCCCTTGTTCAGGCCCTGGGTGAGGATCGCGAGGCAGAGCACGAAGGTGCCGATGATCTCGGTGAGCATGTTCTGGATCGGGTTCCGGATCTCGGGACCGGTCGAGAAGATGCCGAGGGTGGGCTCCTCGTTGGCCTGGAACTGGCCGAGGTAGGTGACCCACACCAGGACGGCGCCGATGAACGCGCCGAGCATCTGGGAGCCGATGTAGAGCGGGACCTTGCTCCAGTCGCCGGTGTCGGCGGCGATGGCCAGGGTGACTGCCGGGTTGAGGTGGGCGCCGGACTTGGGGGCCGACATGTAGGCGGCGATGAGGACGGCGAATCCCCAGCCGAAGGTGATGGCGAGCCAGCCGGCGTTGATCGCCTTCGACTTCTTGAGCGTGACCGCGGCGCAGACGCCGCCGCCGAGGAGTATCAGAGCGGCGGTGCCGAGGGTTTCGCCGACGAAGATGTCGCCGTTGGAGAAAGCGGACACAGAGACTCCCTTGTCCTGATGGCCCGGACGTGCGTGTGCGGGTGGGGGCAGGTGTGCCGGGTCGATCCGGTGCGGGTGAGCGCAGTGGGAGCGGATCTTCCCGGCCGCCGTTCGACAATGTCGACCGACATGCGGAAGCTTCCACCGCGGCCACCCTCCACGTCAAGGCAGGGTTACGCACCTGTGACGGACGGGGGCGCAGGGACGCGCCGAACGGGCCCGGGCCGTCCACGGAACGGGTGAGCCGGGGCCCTCCGGGCGCCGCCAGGGGCCCGTGGACATGCGAAAGGGCGCGGACGGGCTGCTCGCCCGTCCGCGCCCCGCGCGTACGTCCTCCGTGGCCCCGGGGCCGCGGAAGGGGTCAGAACCGTCCGGCGCCCAGGTCCCGGGAGATCGCCCGGGCCGCGCTGCGCACCGAGGCGACCAGCGACGGCTTCACGAAGCCGTCCTCCGTCACCGTCTCCACCGGTCCGCTCACGCACACCGCGCCGACCGGGTTGCGCCGCCGGTCCTGGATCAGCGCACCGATCGACGCCACCCCCTCCCAGGTCTCCTCGATCGAGTCGGCCCAGCCCCGCTCGCGGATCAGCGCGCACTCCGCGTCCACGTCCGCCGGATCGGTCAGTGTGCGCAGCGTGTAGGGCTCGTACGGCCCGTCGCCCAGCTGGCCGCGGGCGACCGGGTCGTAGGCCAGCAGCACCTTGCCCAGCGCGGTGGAGTGCAGCGGCTGCATCGAGCCGACCTCCAGCACCTGCCGGGTGTCGTCCGGGCGGAAGACGTGGTGCACGATCAGCACGCCCTGCTGGTGCAGCACGCCCAGGTAGACCGTCTCGCCGCTGGCCCGGGCCAGGTCGTCCGCCCACACCAGGGCGCGCGCCCGCAGCTCGTGCACGTCGAGGTAGCTCTGGCCGAGCCGCAGCAGCTCGGCCCCGAGCTGGTACTTCCCGCTCTCCGGGTCCTGTTCGACGAAGCCCTCCTGCTGCAGCGTGCGCAGGATGCCGTGGGCCGTGCCCTTGGCCAGGTCGAGCGCGGTCGCGACCTCGGAGAGCCCGAGCCGGCGCTCACCGCCGGCCAGCAGGCGCATGATCGCGGCGGCCCGGGAGAGCGACTGGATCGGGCCGGGCATTGGCTACCTCCCCTGACAGGCGGTCGACATTGTCGACCGAAGTGTTGACGGCACGAGTCTGCCAGGCCGACGGCCGGACGCGCACCTTTCCGATCACTCCGCACCCCGCGCGGACCCGTTCACCCCGCACCGCGCACCGCGCGCGCGAGCCCCGCGATCTCCCGCTCGCCGACCCGGCAGCAGCCGCCGACCAGCCGCGCCCCGTCCGCCAGCCAGCCCGTCACCCGCTCCGGACGGAACGTCGGGCCGCCCCGCCAGTCCCGGGCCGCGGCGTCCCACGCCTCGCCGCTGTTGGGGTACACCACCACCGGCAGGCCCGCCGCCCGCGCGGCCACCGGCACCGCCCGGTCGGCGTCGGCCGGGCTGCAGCAGTTCACCCCGACCGCCACCACGGCGTCCACCCCCGCGGCCATTCCCAGCGCGTCCTCCAGCGGCTGCCCCGCCCGGGTCAGGCCGCCCTCCGCGCTGAACGACAGCCACACCGGCACCCCCAGCCCGTCGACCGCCCGCAGCAGCGCCTCCGCCTCGACCATGTCCGGGACGGTCTCCAGCGCCAGCACGTCCGGGCCCGCCGCCGCCAGCACCTCCAGCCGCGGCCGGTGGAAGCGCTCCAGCTCCGCCACGCCCAGCCCGTACCTGCCGCGGTACTCCGACCCGTCGGCCAGCACCGCGCCGTACGGGCCCACCGACGCCGCCACGAACAGCGGACCGGCGGCGATCGCGCCCGGCCGCGCCGGCGCCGCCCGCCCGTCCTCCGCCCGCCCGTCGTCCGCCCGCCCCGCCTGCCGGGCCGCTGCCCGCGCTGCCTCCGCCCGCTCCGACTCGGCCTGCCGCGCGGCCTCCCGGGCCAGGCGCACGCTCAGCGCGAGCAGCCGTTCCGCCTCGGCCCGTCCCGTCCCGCGGCGCGCGAACCCCTCGAACGAGGCCTGGTAGCTGGCGGTGATCGCGACCTGGGCCCCGGCCCGGAAGTACCCCAGGTGCGCCGCCGTCACCGCCTCCGGCGCGTCCGCCAGCAGCCGGGCCGACCAGAGGGCGTCCGAGAGGTCGTGCCCGGCGTCGGCCAGCTGGTTGGACAGTCCGCCGTCCAGGACCAGCGGGCCCGCCGCCAGGGCGGCTGCGAAACCCGGACGGGCGCCCGGCGCGGCGGGCGGGGGAGCGGCGGGCACGGGACACCTCCTGCGGCGCGGGCCGACTCCTGCTGCAGGGCCGGTGCGGATGCCTGAACTGTAGAGCGGCCGCGGCCGCCGCGGAGGCCCGGGGCGCGGATCGGCCCGCGACCCGGCCGTACGGGCCGCCGCCGGGGCGAACCACCCGTACGAGTGATCGAAATCGGCTGGCGGCCGTCGGCCCGCTGCGCTACGTTGTTCTCACTTGGAGAACAACTCCCGGGTGTCGCTCGGCCGCCGGACGGTCCGACGGGCGCACCGCAGCTCCCACCGAAGGCAGGCACAGGCATGGCAGGCGACAGCGACACCGGGGGCCCGGGCGAGACCGCGGGCGGCGGCGAGCACGCCTGGCTCGCGGCCTACGACCCGCGTGCCTACACCCCCGTCGCCGTCACCGTCGACGTGGTCGCCCTGACGCTGCGCGCCGACGAGCTGCACGTCCTGCTGGTCGAGCGCGGCGAGCCGCCCTACCAGGGCTGCTGGGCGCTGCCCGGCGGCTTCCTCCGCGCGGGAGAGGAGGACCTCCCCGGCGCCGCCGTCCGCGAGCTCGCCGAGGAGACCGGCCTGCAGGGCACCCTGGAGGCCGCCGCCACCCTCAGCCGCATCCACCTGGAGCAGCTCGGCAGCTACGGTGCCCCCGATCGTGACCCGCGCATGCACGTGGTCTCCGTCGCCTACCTCGCCTTCGCCCCCGACCTGCCCGATCCGCAGGCCGGCACCGACGCCGCGGCCGCCGCCTGGCACCCGGTCTCCGCACTCGACCTGACCGCCTCCCGAACCACCGGGCCGGCCGCCGACACCCACGGGGGTGGCGTCGGCGGCCGGCGCGGGGGGGGGCCCCCCCCCCCCCCCCGGCACCCGGCTCGCCTTCGACCACGCCGTGATCCTCGCGGACGGCCTGGACCGGGCCCGGGCCAAGATCGAGTACAGCCCGCTCGCCACCGCCTTCCTCCGCCACGACTTCACCATCCCCGAACTGCGCGCCGTCTACGAGGCCGTCTGGGGCGAGCGGCTGCACGCCGGCAACTTCCACCGCAAGGTGCTCTCCGTACCCGGCTTCGTCGAGTCCACCGGCACCACCACCGAACGCGGCGGCACCCGCGGCGGCCCGCGCGCCCGCACCTACCACGCCGGCGACGCCCGCCTCCTCCACCCGCCGCTGCTGCGCCCCGCCCACGAGGACGACATCCGATGACGGCTCCGCGCACCGCCCGGCCGCCTGCCGGGCCCGGCCCCGCACCGCGCACCTTCGCGGACGCGGCCGCCGCCGTCCTCACCGCCACCGGCCCGGCGGAGCTGTTCCCCGCCGACCCGGCCGAGGCGGCCCGGCGCTACCGCCGCCTCGCCCGCCTCCTCCACCCCGACACCGCACCCGCCGCCGACCGCCCCCGTGCCACCGCCGCCTTCCTCACCCTCGGCCGGCTCTGGGAGCAGCACCAGGGGCCCGCCGGTGACACCACCGCCGAGCTGCGCACCGGCCGGCACACCTATCGGCTCGGCCCGGTCGCGGCCACCGGCGACATCGCCGTCCTGCGCGCCGCCACCACCGGGTCCGGCACCGAGGTGCTGCTCAAGATCCCCCGCAGCGCCCTCGACAACGACCTCCTCGAACGCGAGGCCACCGCCCTCACCCGGCTCGCCCGCCACGGCGACCGCCGCTTCCACGCCTACGCCCCCACCCTGCTGGAGACCTTCCACCACCAGGACACCGCCGACCCGGCCGGTGCCCCGCGCCAGGTCAACGCCCTCGTCCGCCGCGAGGGCCTGCGCCCGCTCACCGACGTCCTCGCGGCCCACCCCGACGGCCTCGACCCGCGGGACGCCGCCTGGATCTGGCGCCGCCTGCTCGTCGCGCTCGGCTACGCCCACCGCGCCGGGGTCCGGCACGGCGCGGTCCTCCCCGAGCACGTCCTCGTCCACCCCGCCGACCACGGCCTCGTCCTCGTCGACTGGTGCTACGCGGGCACCGGCGCGCCCGCCCCCGCGCCCGCTCTGGTCGAGCGCCACCGCGCGCTCTACCCGCCGGAGGTCCCCGCCCGACAGGCTGTCACCGAGGCCACCGACATCCACCTCGCCACCCGCTGCATCCAGCTGCTCATGGGCGACCGGGCACCGCGGCAGCTCCGCGCCTTCGTCGCCGGCTGCACCCTGCCCGCCGAGCCCCGCCGACCGCACGACGCCTGGAAGCTCCTCGCCGAGCTCGACGAACTGCTCCACACCCTCTACGGCCCGCGCACCTTCCGGCCGTTCCACCTGCCACCCACCGCCTGAGGAGGCCCCGATGGGCAGCGGCACCTGGTCCACCGACGTCTACGACGCCGCCGCGCACTACCGCGCAGGCACCGGCGCCAGCGCCTTCGCCTACAGCGACGCCACCACCCGCGGCGCCCGCTCCGGCTGGAAGGCCCACCCCAGCCTCGACCCGCACGCCCTCACCGTCCGCGAGAGCAGGGACTCCGACGAGCACCCCGCCTCGCTGGCGATCGCCGTCCTCTTCGACGTCACCGGCTCCATGCAGACCGTCCCGCGGACCTTGCAGACCAAGCTCCCCGAGCTCTTCGGCCTGCTGCTGCGCAAGGGGTACACCGAGGACCCGCAGATCCTCTTCGGCGCCGTCGGCGACGCCACCTGCGACCGCGTCCCGCTCCAGCTCGGCCAGTTCGAGTCCGACAACCGGATGGACGACAACCTCGGCAACATCCTGCTGGAGGGCGGTGGCGGCGGGCAGATGACCGAGTCCTACGAGCTCGCCATGTACGCCATGGCCCGCCACACCGCACTCGACTGCGTCGAGCGCCGCGGCCGCAAGGGCTACCTCTTCCTCATCGGCGACGAACTGCCCTACGGCAAGGTCAAGGCCCGCGAGGTCCGGGCCGTCCTCGGCGAGGACATCCCGGAGGACATCCCGGTCACCGCGATCCTCGCCGAGCTCCGGCAGCTCTACCACGTCTACTTCATCCTCCCGGCCGGCACCGCCTACGCGGGCAACGCCGAGGTCCTCGGCACCTGGCGCAAGCTGCTCGGCCAGCACGTCATCGAGCTCGACGACCTCGACGCCGTCTGCGAGACCATCGCCCTCACCATCGGCCTCGGTGAGGAGGCCATCGACCTCCAGGAGGGCCTCGACGACCTCGCCGACATCGGCTCCGGCGCCGTCGCCAGCGTCGGCAAGGCCCTGGACTCGCTCGCCCGCCACAGCAGGGAGGCGGCCGTCCCCGGCACCTCCCTGCTCGCCCCCGACGACCGCTCGACAGCCGGCACCACCCGCCTCTGAGCACCGCCCGCCCCACCCACGCTGCGGCCTGCCCGACCCCGGCCGGCCGCAGCGCGGGTCAAGCGCTGCCCGCCACCACCCGCCGCAGAACCCACCCGCCGCAGAACCCACCCGCCGCAGCACCCCGCACAGAACGGGCACCGCCGTGACCGACCCACGATTCGACGGACACGTCATCGTCTGCGACCTCGGCTACGGGGACGCGGGCAAGGGCACGATCGTCGACCACCTCTGCCGCGGCCCGCTCGGCCCCGACAGCCCCCACCCGGCCCGCGCCGTCGTCCGCCACAACGGCGGCGCCCAGGCCGCGCACAACGTCGTCACCGACGACGGCCGCCACCACACCTTCGCCCAGTTCGGCTCGGGCACCCTCGCCGGCGTCCCCACCCACCTCTCCCGGTTCATGCTGGTCGACCCGCTCGCCCTCGCCGCCGAGGCCCGCCACCTGGCCACCCTCGGCGTCCCCGACCCGTTCGCCCTGCTCACCGTCGACCGCCGCGCCCTGCTCACCACCCCGTACCACGCCGCCGCCAACCGCATCCGCGAACAGCGCCGCGGCCCCGACCGCCACGGCTCCTGCGGCCTCGGCATCGGCGAGACCGCGAGCTACGCCCTGGACCACCCCGAGGACGCCCCGACCGCCGGCGACTGCACCCGCCCCGCCCGGCTGCTCACCCTCCTCACCCTGCTCCGCGACCGCCTCGCCGACCGGCTCGGCCTCGACCCCGCCGAGCTCCCCGCCCCGCCGCCCGCCGACTGCGCCGAGGCCTTCACCGCCTTCGGCGCCCGGGTCCGCCTCACCGACGGCGACCACCTCGCCCACCTGCTGCGCACCGGCCCGGTGATCTTCGAGGGCGCCCAGGGCGTCCTGCTCGACGAGCACCACGGCTTCCACCCCCACACCACCTGGTCCACCACCACCTTCGCCAACGCCGAGACCCTGCTCGCCGAGTCCGGAGCCCCCGCCGCCGCCCTCCGGCTCGGCGTCCTGCGCACCTACACCACCCGCCACGGCCCCGGCCCGCTCCCCACCGAGGACAAGGCCCTCGACCTCCCCGAACCCCACAACACCACCGGCCGCTGGCAGGGCGCCTTCCGCACCGGCCACTTCGACACCCCCGGCCACCGCTACGCCCTCGCCGCCACCGGCGGCGCCGACGCCCTCGCCCTCACCCACCTCGACACCCCCGCCCACCACCGCGACCTGCGCCTCTGCGACGGCTACGAGCTGGACGGCGCCCCCCTGCACGCCGTCACCACCGGCATGGCCGGCGACCTCGACGCCCAGGCCCGCCTCACCGAGGCCCTCCTCCGCGCCCGCCCCGGCACCCTGACCGACCCCGGCCCCGACCCGCAGGACTGGTCCGACGCGATCGCCGACCGCCTCGGCACCCCCGTCCTCCTCGAGTCCCACGGCCCGACGTCCCGTCAGAAACACCTCCGCCGAGCCGCCGTCCACCGCAGTACCATCCACCCCATGACCACAGACCAGGCCGACCGGAAGACCTACGGCCCCGGCTCGCACTGCCACTGGTGCGGCACCCCCTACAGCCCCGGCACCGCCGCCTGGCCCCGGACGTGCCCCGGCTGCAACGAGATCAGCTACCGCAACCCGCTGCCCGTGGTCGTCACCCTCCTGCCCGTCGTCTCACCCGAGGCCGAGGGCCTGGTCGTCATCCGCCGCACCATCGAGCCGGGCTACGGCGAGCTCGCCCTCCCCGGCGGCTACATCGACTACGGCGAGAGCTGGCAGCAGGCCTGCGTCCGCGAGCTCCGCGAAGAGACCGGCATCGAGGCCGACCACACCCGGGTCACCCTGGTCGCCACCGACTCCGACACCGCCGGCGGCTTCCTCTGCCTGTTCGGCATGCTCCCCGCGCGACGGCTCGGCGAGCTCCCGCCCTCCGTCCCCACCTCCGAGACCGAGGGCTGGCAGTTCCTCCCCACCCCGTCCCGGCTGGCCTTCCCCTTCCACACCCGGGTGGCCCACGCCTGGTTCAACGGCGACTACGCCCACCTGGTCTGACCCCCGGCGGTCGCCACCGGCGCGGTGCCGCAGCGCCGCGCCCGGCCACCGGCGGGGGCCCCTGGCGCACCCGACGATCACATGGCAAGGTCTGCTCGTCAGCCACCACGCGGGCGGCGCCCGCCACGAGCAGCCCCGCCCACCGCCCCCGGCCACCGGCGGGGGCGCTCCACCCTGGGAGACCACCACCGTGAGCACCCCACCCGAAGGCCGACTGCTCTGGCGCCCCGACCCGGCCCGCGCCGCCTCCGCGCAGATCGTCGCCTTCCAGGCCTGGGCCGCCGAGCGCCACGGCGCCCCGGCGGCCCCGCTCGCCCCCGCGGACGACGACGAGCAGGCCGCCGCCCGCTACGCCGCCCTGCACGCCTGGTCCACCGAAGACCTGGAGCGCTTCTGGACGGCCGTCACCGAGTGGTTCGACGTCCGCTTCACCACCGCGCCCGAGGCCGTCCTCGCCGACCCGGCGATGCCCGGCGCCCGCTGGTTCCCCGGCGCCCGCCTCAACTACGCCGAGCACGCCCTGCGCGCCGCCGAGGACACCGACCGGGCCGACGAGCCCGCGATCCTCCACCTCGACGAGACCACCGAGCAGCCCGCCGCCCTCACCTGGGCCGAGCTCCGCCGCCAGGTCGGCTCGCTGGCCGCCGCGCTGCGCGCCCGCGGCGTCCGCCCCGGCGACCGGGTCGGCGCCTACCTGCCCAACGTCCCGCAGGCGATCGTCGCCCTGCTCGCCACCGCCGCCGTCGGCGCCGTCTGGACGTCCTGCGCCCCCGACTTCGGCGCCCGCAGCGTCCTCGACCGCCTCCAGCAGATCGAGCCCACCGTCCTCTTCGCCATCGACGGCTACCACTACGGCGGCAAGGACCACGACCGCACCGAGGTCGTCGCCGAACTCCGCCGCGAGCTCCCCACGCTGCGCACCGTCGTGCACATCCCGCTGCTCGGCGCCCCCGCCCCCGAGGGCTCCCTCGACTGGGCGGAGCTGGTCGCCGGCGACGACGAGCCGGTCTTCGAACCCGTCCCCTTCGACCACCCGCTCTGGGTGCTCTACTCCTCCGGCACCACCGGCCTGCCCAAGGCCATCGTGCAGAGCCAGGGCGGCATCCTCGTCGAGCACCTCAAGCAGGCCGCGCTCCACCTCGACCTCGGCCCGGAGGACCGCTTCCTCTGGTACACGTCCACCGGCTGGATGATGTGGAACTTCCTCGTCGCCGGCCTCCTCGTCGGGTCCACGATCGTCACCTACGACGGCAGCCCCGGCCACCCCGACACCGGCGCCCTCTGGTCCGTCGCCGCCCGCACCCGCGCCACCGTCCTCGGCACCTCCGCCGCCTACGTGATCGCCAGCCGCAAGGCCGACCTCCACCCCGGCCGCGACCTCGACCTCTCCGCCGTCCGCTGCCTCGGCACCACCGGCTCCCCGCTGCCGCCCGACGGCTTCCAATGGATCTACGACGAGGTCAAGAAGGACGTCTGGCTCGCCTCCGTCAGCGGCGGCACCGACGTCTGCAGCTGCTTCGTCGGCGGCGTCCCCACCCTCCCAGTCCACCTCGGCGAGATCCAGGCCCCCTGCCTCGGCGCCGCCGTCGCCTCCTGGGACGTCCAGGGCCACCCCCTCACCGACCAGGTCGGCGAGCTCGTCGTCACCGGGCCGCTGCCCTCCATGCCGATCGGCTTCTGGAACGACCCCGACGGCACCCGCTATCGCGACAGCTACTTCGACATGTACCCGGGCGTCTGGCGCCACGGCGACTGGATCACCGTCACCTCGCGCGGCACCGTCGTCATCCACGGCCGCTCCGACTCCACCCTCAACCGCCAGGGCGTCCGGATGGGCTCCTCCGACATCTACGAGGTCGTCGAACGCCTCCCCGAGATCGCGGAGTCCCTGGTCATCGGCGTCGAGGAGCCCGACGGCGGCTACTGGATGCCGCTCTTCGTCGTCCTCGCCCCCGGCGCGGACCTCGACGACTCGCTGCGTGCCCGCGTCCGCACCGAACTGCGCACCCAGCTCTCGCCCCGCCACGTGCCGGACGAGATCATCGCCGTCAACGGCCTGCCGCACACCCTCACCGGCAAGCGCATCGAGGTCCCCGTGAAGCGGCTGCTCTCCGGCACCCCGCTGGAGAAGGCGGTCAACCCGGGCTCGGTCGACAACATCGACCACCTCCGGTTCTTCGAGCACCTGGGCGCCGAGCGCCGCGGCTGAGCCCGACCCGCCGGCAGTCGCCGGACGGACCCGGACAGCCGAGCAGGGGCGCTTCCAACCCCCACGGTGGAAGCGCCCCTGCGAGCCCCGGCCCTGCCCCGGGCGTCTACTCGCCGGTCAGCACCTGGTGCGCCGCGGCACGCGCGTCGGCCGCGGTGTCCGCAGCCCGCGCCGCCGCCGCGGCACGCCTGCACTGCGCCAGCGTGACCTTGGCCAACGCCGTCCGCACGTACGGGATCGACGAGGCACCCATCGACAGGCTCGTCACCCCGAGCCCGGTGAGCACACAGGCGAGCAGCGGGTCGGCCGCCGCCTCACCGCACACGCCGCAGCTCTTCCCGGTCGCCAGCGCGGCCTCGGCCGACAGCGCGACCAGGTCCAGCAACGCCGGCTGCCACGGGTCCTGCAGCCGCGCCACCGCACCGACCTGCCGGTCCGCCGCGAAGGTGTACTGCGCCAGGTCGTTCGTCCCCAGCGACAGGAACTCGACCTCCTGCAGGATCGACCGCGCCCGCAGCGCCGCCGACGGGATCTCCACCATCGCACCGAACTTCGCGGTCAGCCCGGCCTCCCGGCAGGCGTCCGCGAACGCCTTCGCGTCCTGCCGGTCCGCCACCATCGGCGCCATGACCTCCAGGTGCACCGGCAGCCCCTCGGCCGCCCGGGCGAGCGCGCGCAGCTGCGCCGCCATCACCTCCGGGTGGTCCAGCAGCGTCCGCAGACCGCGGACACCCAGCGCGGGGTTCGGCTCGTCGGCCGGCGTCAGGAAGTCCAGCGGCTTGTCGGCCCCGGCGTCCAGCACCCGCACGACCACCCGGCGCTCCGGGAAGGCCTCCAGCACCTTCCGGTACGCCTCGAACTGCTTCTCCTCGCTCGGTGCCTTCGCCGAGTCGTCGAGGAAGAGGAACTCCGTCCGGAACAGGCCGACGCCCTCCGCCTCGGCCTCCAGCGCCGCCGGCAGGTCGGCCGGGCCGCCGATGTTCGCCAGCAGCGGCACCAGGTGCCCGTCCGAGGTCCGGCCCGGTCCGGAGGACGCGGCCAGCGCGGCCTTCCGCTCGGCCGCCAGCCGGCGCAGCTCCTCCTGCCGCTCGACCGAGGGGCTCACCAGCACCTCGCCGCTGCTGCCGTCGACCGCGACGACCAGACCCTCGGCGACCCCGGTCGCGCCCGGCAGCGCCACCACGGCGGGCACGCCCAGCGCCCGGGCCAGGATCGCGCTGTGGCTGGTCGGCCCGCCCTCCTCGGTCACGAAGCCGAGCACCAGCGTCGGGTCCAGCAGCGCGGTGTCCGCCGGAGCGAGGTCGTGCGCGAAGAGCACGTACGGCTCGTCGCTGTCCGGCACGCCCGGCATCGGCACGCCGAGCAGCCGCGCCACGATCCGGTTCCGCACGTCGTCCAGGTCGGCCACCCGGCCGGCCAGGTAGTCGCCGGCGGCCGCGAGCAGCGCCCGGTACGCGGCGAAGGCGTCGTAGATACCCCGCTCGGCACTGCTGCCGACCGCGATCCGCCGGCTGACGTCCGCCATCAGCTCCGGATCCTGCGCCATCAGCGCCTGTGCCTCGAGGACGGCCTGCGCCTCGCCGCCGGCCAGGTTGCCGCGCGCGATCAGGTCGGCCGCGACCGCGTCCACCGCGGCCTGGGCGCGCGCCTGCTCCCGCGGGGCGTCCTCACTGGGGATCTGCGTCGCCGGGGGTTCCAGCACGGCGGTTCCCATGTGCCGCACGGGGCCGATGGCGACCCCGTGACTGACTCCTACACCGCGAAGCATCGGTTCCACGTTCAGGGATTCCTTTCACCCGGCCAGCGCGGGGGTCAGTTCCAGGTGAAGAGTTCGCCGCCGGGGGTGATCTCACCGCTCTCGGCCACGTCCGCGAGCGCCTCCGCGGAGGCCTCCAGCGCGACGATCGGAGAGATCGGCGACTTGCCGGCGGCCTCGACGGCCGCCGGGTTCCAGCGGATCACCGGCTGGCCTCGCTTGACCTCGTCCCCCTTGCCGACGAGCAGCTCGAAGCCCTCGCCGTTGAGCTGGACGGTGTCGATGCCGAGGTGGGTGAGCACGCCGTGGCCGTCGGCGTCCACGACGACGAAGGCGTGCGGGTGCATGGACACCACGAGCCCGTCGACCGGTGCCACCGCCTCGGTGGGCTCGCGCACCGGGTCGATGGCGGTTCCGGGCCCGACCATCGCGCCGGAGAACACGGGGTCCGGCACGTTGGCCAGCCCGACGGCCCGCCCGGCGAGCGGCGAGGTCACAGTGGTCATGGTGGAGCCTCCCAGGTGCGGAGTACAGCGCGTGCGGCCGCAGAGCAGCGGCATCGGCATCAGCTGAAGCCTAAATCATGTCAACTTCGGACATACCGGCACGTAACGGCGGAGTGCGCCGAGCGGGGAAACCCCCCTGCTCCAGCGGCACGGAACCGTCCGCCACCGGCCCGTCGACACAGCAGTGAAGCGTCTGCGTCGACTCAAGTGGTCTAGTCCTCTGCGTCGATGCGCCGCACTCTACGGCATGCGGGGGAGTGCCGACGATGGCCCCGCACCGACGGCCCGCAGCCGCCGCCCACCAGAGGGGTGCTCCGTACGAGTGACCGCGGCGCGTCCCGATTTGGCGCTCGGGTCGAGACCGGCTAACGTTGCACGGGTCGCCACGCGGCGATGGTTAACTCAGCAAGTCGGGAACGTAAAGCGCCGGTTAAACGGTGGCAAACGGATCTGATAAGCTGGAAACACGAAAGAGCGAAACGCCCGGAGGGTCCGCTGGA
>NZ_BAAALD010000099.1:0-27769 GCF_039528095.1 Kitasatospora arboriphila | reverse complement strand
CGCCCCCCCCCCCCCGGCGCCCCCCCCCCCCCCCGGGCCGCCCGGGGCCTCGGCGGCCACGGCCCCGTCCTGCTGCGGCTCGGCGGGCAGCACGGTCTCGGCCGCCTCGGCGGCGGCGCCCTGCGGGGCGCCGGCCGGGCGGGAGACCGCACGGCGACGACGGCGCGGCGGGGCCGCGGCACCGCCGTCGGCAGGGGTGTCGGCCGGTTCCGCAGCGGACTGCGGTTCGGTGTTCTCGAGCATGCGGGTGGATCTCCCGTCAGGCCCCCGGGCTCCGCATCCGGGCACGGCTCGGCACCTGGTTCACGGCGGCCATGGTGATGGCGTGCCGGCTTCCACGGTGCTGCCGTGCGGACGCGAGGCCGCACAGGAGCTCGTAGTCTCGCTCGGCGTCCCGCACGGTGCGGGATGCCGAAAGTCTTCTGGTCTGACCAGTCTTCTCGTTGTCCAGGTCGGGCCGCGGGGGCCCGGCTGCGTGCGACGACGCTCGCTCCCCTGGGAAGCCGCGGGGACCGGGGAGCCACGGCCCGGTGGTGAGCCCTGGCTCCCTGCCCACTCGGCGGTCGGCAGAGGCGCGCGGCCCTGCGGCCGCTATCGGCCTGCCGGGGCCGCGGCGCGATCGAGCGCCAGCGGGTCGGTCACCGTGCCGGTCTCCTCGTCGAGCGGCCCCTGCGCCAGCCTGGTCACCTCAGCGGGGACCGGCGGCGCCAGGTCGGCCGTCGCACGGAGACCGGACAAAACGTCGTCGGGTCGTACGGCGGGTGTGGCATGTCGTACTACCAGCCGCAGTATCGCACAGGGTGAGCCCGGACGAACATCGTCGGCACGCTCTGTGCCAGTGTCGTTACCATCGCCCACCTGCGACGGGAGCACCTGCAGCGACGCGACGGCCCCACGGGCGTCGAACACCCGCACGCCGTTCTTGGTCGTGCGCTGCACCTCGACGGCCTCCTCGGCCAGGAACGCGGCGACCGCGCGGGCCGCCTCCTCCTGCTCGACGCCGGCCAGCCGCAGCTGCCACTCGGAGGCCTCCAGGCGCTCGACGAAGTTGGCGGTGCGGACCTCGACGGCGTCGACGACGTCCAGGCCAAGCGGCAGCGACCCGTCGAGCTGGGCCCGGAGCTCCTCCGGGTCACGGGCCTCGGCGAGGCCGATCTCCAGGTACTCCGCCTCGCTGGCGACGCCCGTCGGGGCGGCGTTGGCGTAGGAGACCTTGGGGTGCGGGGTGAAGCCGGCGGAGTACGCCATGGGAACGGCCGAGCGGCGGAGCGCACGCTCGAACGCCCGCTGGAAGTCCCGGTGGCTGGTGAAGCGCAGACGGCCGCGCTTGGTGTAGCGGAGACGGATGCGCTGCACCGTCGGCGCGGGCGGCGGACCGTCGGGCGTGCGGCGTGCCAGGGCTGCTCAGTCCTTAGATCGGTGTCCCGTCCGGCCGTACCGGCCGGTTGCTTGTCAGGACAAGGGTACGCGCCCGGGCCCGCCGCCCGGACCGGGTCACCCCACCAGGGCCCGCCGGACCTCCCGCAGCACCCGCCCGATCTCGGCCTTCGCCGGCCACCACACCTCTCGCCGCACCCAGCGGCAGGGCCGCACCACCAGGAAGCGCCAGATCCGCCCGCCGATCCGCCAGGCCCGGACGATCGCCCTCCCCAGCTCGCGGAGCACCGGGTACAGCAGCACCCGCCACAGCCACACCAGCGGCACCGCCACCAGGACGCGCGCCGCCCACCCGAACCCCCGGGCGAGCCCCGACAGCAGCCACAGCACCCCGCGGCCGCACGGCGCCAGCACGTACCGCCACAGCGCCGCGAGGGGGACGACCACGAGGTGGCGGCCGAGCACCAGCAGCCCGCGGCCCAGCGGCAGCAGGACGTTACGGCCCAGCCAGCCCAGCGGCAGCGCGACCAGCACCCGGCCGCACCGGCGCAGCGCCGCCCACCCGGCCCGCCCGGCCGGCGCCAGCACCTCCCGGCCCAGCCGGGCCAGCGCGTGCCCGCACGGCACGAGGACGTACCGGTACAGCTGGACGAGCGGCCACACCAGCGTCCAGTACAGGAGGCGGCAGACCTGCAGCACCAGCCACCCGAGCGCCCGCCCGCAGGGCCGCAGCACGGTGACCAGCAGCAGCTCCCAGAGGAAGCGCAGCGGCACCACCACCAGCAGCGCGAAGACCCGTGCCGGCACCCGCACGAACGCCACCAGGCACCCCTCGGCGGGTCTCTCCCCGGTCATCCGTCTCCCGTCGGCGTTTCCGTATGAGGACAGAAAAGTACACGACCGCATCCGGCGGACGGACGGCTCGTTGGCCGGGGTGTGAAGACGGAATCACCAGGAGGCGCACCGCGGGTGCGCTGGCGCGAGAACGACCTCGCGCTGCTCGAAGAACTGCTGGCGGGCGAGCGGTCACTGCCGCGGAACGCCCCGCGCGCCCTGCTGTCGGTGAGGCTCTCGACCCTCACGGCCGACACCACGTCCCCGGTGCGCCAGGAACTCGATCTGCGACGGCTGGCGCGGGACCGCGGCTTCCGCGTCGTCGGAGTGGCCGCCGACCTGAACGTCTCCGCAACACGCGTCCCGCCGTGGAAGCGGAGACAGCTGGGGCACTGGCTGAACGAGCGGGCCCCCGACTTCGACGTCCTGCTCTTCTGGAAGCTGGACCGCTTCGTCCGTCGTCTGACCGACCTCAGCGTCATGATCGGATGGTGCGAGGACCACGGCAAGAACCTGGTGTCGAAGCACGAGGCCATCGACCTGTCCACCGCAGCGGGGAAGGAGCTGGCGACCGTGCTCGGCAGCGTGGCCGAACTCGAGGCGGGCGGCACCAGCACTCGCATCACCAGTCTCTGGGCGTACACGAAGACCCAGTCGGACTGGCTGGTGGGCAGGCCTCCCTACGGCTACGCGACGAGTGCCGGGGGCAGGCTGGTCGTCGAACCAGGAGCCGCCCGTGTTCTGCGCTGGTGCCGCCACGCGGCACTGCGCGGGGTGTCGGCGCGCCGGATGGCTGCCGTGCTCCACCGGGCCCGGATCCCCACGGGCGGTGGTGGCCGGTGGACCGCAGCAACGCTGCTGCGGCGGCTGCGGAACCCCGCGCTGCGTGGGTGGCGGGTGGAGGTCGACAAGGACGCGGGCGTCCGCCGGTCGAGGGTCGTGTGCGACCGGTCCGGCCGTCCGATCCGGGTGGCCGATCCGATCTTCGGCGAGGAGGAGTGGCAGTCGCTCCAGTCGGCCCTGGACCGCAGGGCCACCACGCAGCCGCACCGGAGCCCCGGTGGTGCCACCGAGTTCCTCGGAGTCCTGGTGTGCGCGGACTGCGACACCAACATGACGGTCCACCGGACCACGACGAACCGGCGCACCTACGCCTACCTGCGCTGCCGGGTCTGCCCCGGCGGGGGCCTGGGGGCGCCCCGACCCGACGCCGTGTACGACAGGCTCTCCGCCGAGGTCGTGACCAGGCTCGGGGCGTTCCCCGTTCGTGTGCGGGAGTACCGGGGTGACACGGGCGGGACCGACGGGCCGGCCGCAGCGTGCTGGACGGTGTCGTCGGACGGCGACACCTTCGGTGACCGCTGGCAGCGCGAGGGGGCCGGGACGATGGCGGAGGACCTCCGGCGGGGCCGGGTCACCTGCCGTGTCCGCCGGACGAGGGTTCCCGGGCAGCGGGCGCCGGACGTGGGCCTGGAGCTGGCCGTCCCGCCCGATGTGGAGGAGCACCTGATCGTCAGGCGCGACGCCTTCGCGGGCGGATCCGGCTCATGACGAAAGGCCGTCGGCCCCGTCCGAGGACAGGGCCGACGGCACATGGGCTCACTACTTGTTGACCACGCTCAGCGGCAGCAGCTTCTGGCCCGTGGGGCCGACCTGGATGTGCGTGCCGAGCTGAGGACACACCCCGCAGTCGAAGCACGGGGTCCAGCGGCAGTCCTCGACCTCGACCTCTTCGAGGGCGTCCTGCCAGTCCTCCCAGAGCCAGTCCTTGTCGAGGCCGCTGTCCAGGTGGTCCCAGGGCAGCACCTCCTCGTAGGTGCGCTCACGGGTGGTGTACCAGTCGACGTCGACGCCGGTGCCGGCGAGGCCCTTCTCGGCGCAGGCCATCCAGCGGTCGTAGGAGAAGTGCTCGCGCCAGCCGTCGAAGCGGCCGCCGTCGTCGTAGACGGCGCGGATGACGGCGCCGATCCGGCGGTCGCCGCGGGAGAGCAGGCCCTCGACGATGCCGGGCTTGCCGTCGTGGTAGCGGAAGCCGATGTTCTTGCCGAACTTGCGGTCGTGCCGGATGGAGTCGCGCAGCTTGGCGAGGCGGGCGTCGGTGTCCTCGGCGGACAGCTGCGGGGCCCACTGGAAGGGGGTGTGCGGCTTGGGCACGAAGCCGCCGATGGAGACGGTGCAGCGGATGTCGTTGCCGCCGGTGACCTCGCGGCCCTTGGCGATGACGTTCTTCGCCATCTCGCCGATCTGCAGGACGTCCTCGTCCGTCTCGGTGGGCAGGCCGCACATGAAGTACAGCTTCACCTGGCGCCAGCCGTTGCCGTACGCGGTGGCGACCGTGTTGATGAGGTCCTCCTCGGACACCATCTTGTTGATCACCTTGCGGATGCGCTCGCTGCCGCCCTCGGGGGCGAAGGTCAGACCGGAGCGGCGGCCGTTGCGGGAGAGCTCGTTGGCCAGGTCGATGTTGAACGCGTCGACGCGGGTGGACGGCAGCGACAGGCCGATCTTGTCCTCGGCGTAGCGGTCGGCGAGGCCCTTGGTGACGTCGGCGATCTCGGAGTGGTCGGCGCTGGACAGCGAGAGCAGGCCGACCTCCTCGAAGCCGGTCGCCTTGAGGCCGCGGTCGACCATCTCGCCGATGCCGGTGATGCTTCGCTCCCGCACGGGGCGCGTGATCATGCCGGCCTGGCAGAAGCGGCAGCCGCGGGTGCAGCCGCGGAAGATCTCCACCGACATCCGCTCGTGGACGGTCTCGGCGAGCGGGACGAGCGGCTGCTTGGGGTAGGGCCACTCGTCGAGGTCCATGACGGTGTGCTTGGAGACCCGCCACGGCACGCCGGGGCGGTTCGGCACGACGCGGCCGATCCGGCCGTCCGGCAGGTACTCGACGTCGTAGAAGCGCGGCACGTACACGCCGCCGGTCTTCGCGAGCCGCAGGAGCACCTCGTCGCGGCCTCCGGGGCGGCCCTCGGCCTTCCAGGCGCGGACGATCTCGGTCATGTCGAGGACGGCCTGCTCGCCGTCGCCGACGACGGCGCAGTCGAGGAAGTCGGCGATCGGCTCGGGGTTGAAGGCGGCGTGGCCGCCGGCGAGCACGATCGGGTCGTCGAGGCCGCGGTCCTTGGACTCCAGCGGGATGCCGGCGAGGTCGAGCGCGGTCAGCATGTTGGTGTAGCCGAGCTCGGTGGAGAAGGAGAGACCGAAGAGGTCGAAGTCCTTCACCGGGCGGTGCGCGTCGACGGTGAACTGCGGGACGCCGTGCTCCCGCATCAGCGCCTCCAGGTCGGGCCAGACGCTGTAGGTGCGCTCGGCGAGCACGCCCTCGCGCTCGTTGAGCACCTCGTAGAGGATCATGACGCCCTGGTTGGGCAGGCCGACCTCGTAGGCGTCGGGGTACATCAGGGCCCAGCGCACGTCGCAGGCGTCCCAGTCCTTGACGGTCGAGTTGAGCTCGCCGCCGACGTACTGGATCGGCTTCTGGACGTGCGGGAGGAGTGCCTCCAGGCGTGGGAAGACCGATTCGACTGGCATGCGGTGAGCCCTTTGGGTCGTGGACGGGGACGACCCTCAAGGTTACCGGACCCGGCCGCCCCTCCTTCCCGGCCGGAACGCACCGGTCCTTCCCGGCCGGAACGCACCGGCTCCGCGGCCGTGGAACGGGTCGGCGCCCGCGACGGCGGTGGCCGTCGGGGCGCCGGTCCGGTGGGCGGCGGCGGCCGCCCGGTCAGATCCCTATCGGCCGCTGGGAGCGGACGGACTGGAGCAGTCCGATGGCGACCCAGACCGCGAACATCGAGGAGCCGCCGTAGGAGACGAACGGCAGCGGGATGCCGGCGACCGGCATGATGCCGAGGTTCATCCCGATGTTCTCGAAGGCCTGGAAGGCGAGCCAGGTGATCACGCCGGCGGCGAGGACGGTGCCGTACAGGTCGGTGGCCTGGCGGGCGATCTTGCAGGCCCGCCAGAGGATGACGCCGAGCAGGGCGATCAGGCCGAGGCCGCCCACGAAGCCGAGTTCCTCGCCGGCCACGCTGAACACGAAGTCGGTCTGCTGCTCGGGGACGAACTGGCCGGTGGTCTGGAAGCCGTGGAACAGGCCCATGCCGGTGAGGCCGCCGGAGCCGATGGCGATCCGGGCCTGGGCGGTGTTGTAGCCGACGCCGGCCGGGTCGAGCGAGGGGTTGGCGAAGGCGGCGAAGCGGTCGATCTGGTACTTGCTCAGCACGCCGAGCTTCCAGATGACCAGCGCGCCGACGGTGCCGGCTCCGATGAGGCCGAAGACCCAGCGGCGGGCGGCGCCGGAGGCGAGCAGGACGCCCATGATGACGATGCCCATCACCATGACCGAGCCGAGGTCGGGCATCAGCATGATGACGCCCATCGGCACCGCGGCGATCACCAGTGCCTGGATGACGCTGCGCGAGGAGGGGAACTCCCGTTCGCCGGCGTCGACCCGGGCGGAGAGCACCACGGCCATGCCCATCACGATGGAGAGCTTGGCGAACTCGGCGGGCTGCAGCGAGAAGCCGCCGCCGAACTGGATCCAGGAGTGCTGGCCGTTGATGGTGGAGCCGAGCGGGGTGAGGGTGGTGGCGAGCAGCAGTAGGACGCCGAGGTAGACGAACGGCACGGCGGTGCGCAGCCGGCGTGTCCCTATCCCGACGGTGACCGCGCAGAGCACCACGCCGACCAGGGTGTTGGTGAGGTGCCGGTACAGGAAGTACTGCGGGTCGCCGTGGGTGAGGTTGTCGCGGCCGCGGGTGGCGGACCAGACGAGCAGCGAGCTGCCGAGGGAGAGCGCCAGCGCGGAGAGGATCATGATCCAGTCCATCCGGCGCAGCGGCGAGTCCTTGGCCAGGACCCTGGCGATGGAGCCGCGCTGCGGGGCGAGCCGGACGGTGCGGTACGAGCCGTAGGAGGTCATCCGCGGCTCCTTCCGGTGGCGCGGGCGGGCTCCAGGGCGGCGAGCGCGAGGACCGCGGGGGCGCCGGTGCCGGTGGCGGGCGCCGGGTCGAGGAAGGCGCGGTCGCCGGGGGCGTCGTAGGAGGCCTGCTTGATGATGGCGGTGCCGTCGGGGTTGAACTTGGGCAGTTCGCTCTGCGGCTTGGGCAGCAGGGCCTTGCCGTTGTCGACGGCGCCCTTGTCGTCGACGCCGTAGAGCGCCTGGTAGATGCGGCGTACCGAGTCACCGGAACCGCCGGAGCCGGTGCCGCCCTGGCTTATCGTCATCACGACCGCGTAGTCGCCGCTGTAGGTGGTCAGCCACGAGGTGGTCTGCTTGCCGGCGACCTCCGCGGTGCCGGTCTTGGCGTGCAGTTCGATCTTGCCCTGGGGCCAGCCGGCGCCGACGAACTTCCAGGCGGCGGTGCCGCTGGTGACGACGCCCGCGGTGGCCTGGTCGATGTAGTCGAGCAGCTTGCCCTGGGCGGGGATCTTGCCGTCCTCGTGGGGGGCGATGTCGCGGACGAGCTTGCCGTCCGGGCTCATGACCGCCTTGCCGATGGTGGGGCGGTAGAGGGTGCCGCCGTTGGCCAGCGCGGAGTAGATCCGGGCCATCTGGAGCGGGGTGACGAGGGTGTCGCCCTGGCCGATGGCGAAGTTGACGGCGTCACCGGCGCGCATGACGTTGCCGTCCTGGCAGTTCTCGCGGGCGATCTCGTCGGCGTACTCGTGGCCGCCCTTGGCCGCCTGGGCGCACCAGGCGTCCTTGTTGGCGTCGTAGAAGGACTGCTTCCACTGGCGGTCCGGCACCCGGCCGGCGACCTCGCTGGGGAGGTCGACGCCGGTCTTGGCGCCGAGGCCGTACTGGTGGGCGGTCTTGGTGAACCAGTCGGCGGGGTTCTTCGGCTTGATGCCGCCGTCCTTCAGCCACTGGTCGTAGGACAGGTAGTAGAAGACGGTGTCGCAGGAGATCTCCAGGGCCTTCTCCAGCGAGATCTCGCCGAAGCTCTCGCCCTCGAAGTTCTTGAACTCGCGGCCGCCGATGGTCATGCTCGGCGGGCACGGGTAGTGGCCGTCGAGGGAGTAGCCGGCCTGGACGGCGGCGGTGGTGGAGATGACCTTGAAGGTGGAGCCGGGGGCGGACAGGCCCTGGATGGCCCGGTTGATCAGCGGGTAGTTGGAGCCCTTGTCGGTCAGCGCCTGGTAGTCCTTGGCGGTGATGCCGCCGACCCACAGGTTGGGGTCGAAGGTGGGGGCGCTGGCCATGGCGATGATCCGGCCGGTGTGCACGTCCATGACGACGGCGGCGCCGGAGTCCGCCTCGTAGTTCTTGTGGGTCTCCTTGTCGTAGACCTTGCGGGCGTCGGTCATGGCCTGCGCCAGCTGGTCCTCGACGACCTTCTGGACCCGGGCGTCGATGCTGGTGACGAGGTTGTTGCCGGACTGCGCGGGGACGGTGCCGGCGCTGCCGATGACCTTGCCGAGGTTGTCGACCTCCAGCTTGTCGACGCCGGTGGTGCCGCGCAGGTCGTCGTCGTAGACGGACTCCAGGCCGGCACGGCCGATCTGGTCGCTCGGCAGGCGGCGTTCGCGGCCGGTCTTGTCGGCGGTCTTGGTGACCTCGTCGTCCGTCACCGGGGAGAGGTAGCCGAGCACCTGGGCGGCGCTGGCGCCCTCGACGCCGGTGTAGCGGCGGACGGCGGTGGGCTGGGCGGTGACGCCGGGGAAGTCCTCGCGGCGTTCCATGATCTGCATGGCCTGCTGGGTGGTGGCCTGCTGGGTGACCGGGATCGGCTGGTAGGGCGAGCCGTTCCAGCAGGGCTTGGGCGTCTTGGCGTCGCAGAGCCGCACCTTGTCCTGGACGTCCTTGGGCTGCAGCCCGAGGACGCCGGCGAGGCGGGTCAGCACGGCCTTGCCGCGGTCCTTCTGCTGGAGCAGGGAGGTGCGGCTGACGGAGACGACGAGCTTGGTCTCGTTGCCGACGAGCACCCGCCCGGAGGCGTCGAGGATCTCGCCGCGGACGGCGGGCTCCACGACCTCCCGGATGTGGTTCCCTTGCGCCTGGGCGGCGTACTGGCTGCCGGTCCGGATCTGCAGGTACCACAGCCGCCCGCCGAGGGTGGCGAGCAGCGACAGCACCAGGATCTGCAGCACCACCAGACGGATCGTCACCCGTTGGGTGCGTCCGGTCTCCGGGATGTTGCTCACTGGGGGGACTCCTCCTGGGGGTTCTGCGGGGCGTCAGGGACGGCGGGCGAGGCCGAGCGACCGCTTCTTGCGCGGGCTCGTCGGCATCGGCGAGGACTCCCGGGTGGTCTTGTAGCGGGCGAGGCTGCCGAGGCCGGAGCCGCCCGGGTCCTCGGTCTCGGTGCCGGAGCGGCCGCCGTCGAAGCGGCGGGCGAGCAGCATGACGGCGGGCACCACGAACGGCGCGAGCAGCACGTCGTACAGCAGGGCGCTGAACACCAGGCCGGCGAGGCCGACGTGGCGGGCGGCGGTGTCGCCGACCAGGGCGCCGACGGAGGCGTACAGGCCGGTGGAGACGACGGCCGCGACGGCGACGACCATCAGGGCGCTGATCGCGGAGCGCTGCCGGCCGGCCTCGGGGCGGAGCAGGCCGGCGGCGTAGCCGACCAGGCAGAGCACCAGGGCGTAGCGGCCGATGGCGTGGTCGGAGGGCGGCGCGAGGTCGGCGAGCAGGCCGGCGGTGAAGCCGGCCAGGCAGCCGCCGGTCGGGCCGTACACCAGGGCGAGGCCGACGACGACGAGCATCAGCAGGTCGGGGGTGGCCCCGGGCAGCTGGAGCCGGCCGAGCACGCTGACCTGGACGACCAGGCCGAGCATCAGCAGGACGGCGGAGAGCAGGATGCGGTTCGGACGCACGGTCAGTTCCCCCCTGCGGGTGTGGAGGCGGCGGTCGGCTTCGCGGGTGCGACGGCCGGCGGGTTCGCCGCGGCGGCGGACGGCTTGGGCGGCAGGACGCCGTCGCGCGGGTCGCTGCGCGGCGGGACGACGACGACGCCGACCAGGTCGAGGCGGGTGAACTGGACGTAGGGCTCGACCAGGACGGTCTTGGTGAGCTCGCCCGGGGTGGCCTGGACCTCGACCACCCGGCCGACGGGAACGCCGGGGACGAACGGACGGCCGCTCTGCGAGCCGAAGGTGACGACCCGGTCGCCGGCCTTGACCTGGGCGCGGCCGTTGAGCAGCTGGACCCGCATCGGGCTGCTGCCCTGGCCGGCGGCGAAGCCGATCTCGTCGCTGCCCTCCAGCCGGGTGCCGGCGGTGAAGCCGGGGTCGGAGGCGAGCAGCACGGTGGCGGTGGTCGGGGCGACGGTGGTGACCCGGCCGACCAGGCCCTGGCCGTTGATGACGGTCATGTCGCGGGTGAGGCCGTCGTCGCTGCCGGCGTCGATGGTGATCGTCCAGGAGAAGCCCTGGGCGGCGCCGATCGCGATGACCTGGGCGGCCTTGATGGTGTATCCGCCGTTGCCGGCCGTCCGCAGCAGGTCGTCGAGCTGCTTGGTGCGGCCCGCCGCGGTGTCGGAGGAGGCGAGCCGCTGGCGCAGCTCGGTGTTCTCCCGGGTGATCTGGTCGAGGCGCTGCTGGTGGGTGGAGGCGTCGCGGACGGCGCGGATGGTGCCGGCCACCGGGTCGACGAGGCCGGAGGCGCCGCGCTCGACCGGGCCGAGCAGGCCGGCGGCCGCCCGGCGGGCCCCGCCGAGCGGGGAGTCCTCGCCGCCCTTGATGTCGACGGTGATCAGGGCGAAGGCGACCGCGACCAGCAGGATGAGCAGTAGTCGGCTCTCTCGTGTGTCCCTCACGGTGCTGGAGCGCCCCTTCGTTCCCTGGTACCGGTTGTTCAGTTGGAGATGTGACGCCGTGTGCGCCGTGCTGCCCCCCGCGGGGGGGGTCAGCGGCGCGGCTGGGCGTCCAGGACCTGCTGGAGCGCCTCGAACTCCTCGACGCACTTGCCGGCGCCGAGGGCGACCGAGTCCAGCGGGTTCTCCGCGATGTGGATGGGCATGCCGGTCTCCCGGCGGAGCCGCTCGTCGAGGCCGCGCAGCAGCGCGCCGCCGCCGGTGAGCACGATGCCGCGGTCCATGACGTCGCCGGCGAGCTCGGGCGGGCACTGGTCGAGGGTGGTCTTGACCGAGTCGATGATGGAGTTCACCGGCTCGTCGATGGCCTCGCGGACCTCGGCGGCGGAGATGACGACGGTCTTGGGCAGGCCGCTGACGAGGTCGCGGCCGCGGATCTCGGCGTGCTCGTCCTTCTCGCCCTCGAGCGCGAAGGCGGAGCCGATCGACATCTTGATCTGCTCGGCGCTGCGCTCGCCGAGGAGGAGGCTGTACTCCTTCTTGATGTGCTGGACGATGGCGTTGTCCAGCTCGTCGCCGGCGACCCGCAGGGACTGCGCGGTGACGATCCCTCCGAGGGAGATGACGGCGACCTCGGTGGTGCCGCCGCCGATGTCGACGACCATGTTGCCGGTGGGCTCGTGCACCGGCAGGCCGGCGCCGATCGCCGCGGCCATCGGCTCCTCGATGATGTGCACCTGGCGTGCGCCGGCCTGGGCGCTGGCCTCGATGACGGCGCGGCGCTCGACCCCGGTGATGCCGGAGGGCACGCAGACCACGACGCGCGGGCGGGCCAGGTAGCGGCGGCGGTGGATCTTGAGGATGAAGTAGCGGAGCATCCGCTCGGTGATCTCGAAGTCGGCGATCACGCCGTCCTTGAGCGGGCGGATGGCGACGATGTTGCCGGGCGTGCGCCCGATCATCTTCTTCGCCTCGGCGCCGACCGCGAGGATGCCGCCGGTGTTGGTGTTCACGGCGACGACCGACGGCTCGTTGAGGACGATCCCCTTGCCCCTGACGTACACCAGCGTGTTGGCAGTGCCGAGGTCGATCGCCATGTCACGGCCGATGAACGACAGATTGTTGGCCATGGGGTGTGCAGTGCCTTCCCGAGCTCGGTGTGCATGTGCGGGGAGTGGGCCGATCGCGCGCGCCCACGACAGGGCTGACATCAGCTGAGCAGCCGTTCCGGGCCCATGAGTTGCGTCCATCGTAGCCAGGCCCGTTCACCGCGTACGGCGAGGTACGGCATGCTGGCCATTCTCCGGCGGCCGATGTGCTCTTCCCGGGATTGGGACGCCGTGTCGGCGCTCGGGGTTCCGCCTTTTCGGGGCGGGTTCCGGCGGTTGCACCCGGTTGGACCGGGGCGGTTGCACCCGGCCCGACCTGGGCGTACGTCAGGCTGTGTCAGGCCTTCGTCAGGCGCGACGGGGTCAGGCGTGGGCGGGGAAGAAGATCTTGATCTCGCGCTCGGCGGAGGCCTCCGAGTCCGAGGCGTGGATCAGGTTCTCACGGGTGATCGTGGCGTAGTCGCCGCGGATGGTGCCCGGGCCGGCCTGCAGCGGGTCGGTGGCGCCGGCCAGCGCGCGGATGCCGGGGATGACGTTCTCGCCCTCGACGATCAGCGCGATCGACGGGCCGGAGGTCATGAACTCCAGCAGCGGCTCGTAGAACGGGCGGCCGACGTGCTCGGCGTAGTGCAGCTCCAGCGTCGCCCGGTCGAAGGTGCGCAGTTCGAGGGCGGCGAGCCGCCAGTTCGCCTTGCGCTCGATGCGGCTGATGATCTCGCCGGCCAGGCCGCGCTTGACGGCGTCGGGCTTGAGCAGGACGAGAGTGCGCTGGGACACGGTGCAGCTCCAGGGGATCGGGTTCGGCACGGTGGGTTCGGCCACCGCAGACACTACCCTGCGGGTGCGGCCCGCCGACGCGAACGGGCCGCTCAGCGGGGGTTCAGGCGGTCTGCGAGGCCGCGGCGGCGCGGGCCGCCCTGATCACGTCGATCTTGCGGCCGTAGTGCACCGAGCACCACCACAGGGCGGCGAAGACGGCGCCGAGCCCGAACATGGTCGGCAGCACCAGGCCGCTGGCGATCAGGCCGATCTGCAGCACCCAGCCGACCGCCACCGCGCCGGGGCGCTCGATCATGCCGCAGAGCAGCACGCACAGCACCATGGCGGTGCCGCTGACGGCCCAGATCGTGCCGGTCGGCACGTCCGACAGCGGCATGGCGACCAGGCCGGCGAACATGATGAGCAGGGCCTCGCCGATGAGGGTCGAGGAGCAGAGGGTCCGCATCGGGTGCTACTTCCTTCCGAACAGCAGGCGCGCCTCGCCCACCGTGATGACCGAGCCGGTGACCAGGACGCCGGCGCCGCCGAGGTCCTCCTCCTCGGCGAGCGTGACGGCCGCGTCGATGGCGTCGTCCAGCCGGGGTTCGACCTGCACACGATCCTCACCGAAGACCTCCACGGCGAGCGCGGCCAGCTCGTCGACGGGCATCGCCCGGTGGGTGGAGTTCTGGGTGATGACGACCTCGGCGAGGATCGGCTCGAAGACCTCCAGCAGGCCGGAGACGTCCTTGTCGCCGCTGGTGCCGATCACGCCGACCAGCTTGGTGAAGCCGAAGGCCTCGCCGATCGCGGCGACGGCGGCCTCGGCGCCGTGCGGGTTGTGCGCGGCGTCCAGGATGACGGTGGGGCTGCGGCGGACGATCTCCAGGCGGCCCGGCGAGGAGACGCCGGAGAACGCCCGGCGGACCTTCTCGGTGTCCAGCTGGCCGCCGGCGGCCGCGCCGACGCCGAAGAACGCCTCGACGGCGGCCAGCGCGAGGGCGGCGTTGTGCGCCTGGTGGGCGCCGTGCAGCGGGATGAACACGTCCTCGTACTCCGCGCCGCCGAGGCCGCGCAGGGTGACGAGCTGGCCGCCGATCGCGACCTCGCGGCGGATCACGCCGAACTCCATGCCCTCCCGGGCGACGGTGGCGTCCACCTCGACGGCCCGCTTGAGGATGGTCTGCGCGGCGTCCAGCTGCTGCTGGGCGACGACGGCGAGCGCGCCGGGCTTGATGATGCCGGACTTCTCCACCGCGATCTCGCCGGTCGTGCCGCCGAGCTTGTCGGTGTGGTCCAGGCCGATCGGGGTGATCACGGCGACGGCGGCGTCGATGACGTTGGTGGCGTCCCAGGAGCCGCCCATGCCGACCTCGACCACGGCGACGTCCACCGGGGCGTCGGCGAAGGCCGCGTAGGCCATGCCGGTCAGCACCTCGAAGAAGGACATCGCGACCGGCTGCGTCCCGTCGACCATCCGCACGTAGGGCTCGATGTCGCGGTAGGTCTCGACGAACTTCTCGGTGCTGATCGGGGCGCCGTCCAGGCTGATCCGCTCGGTGACCGACTCCACGTGCGGGCTGGTGTAGCGGCCGGTGCGCAGCTCGAAGGCGCCGAGCAGCTGCTCGATCATCCGGGCGGTGGAGGTCTTGCCGTTGGTGCCGGTGATGTGGATCGAGGGGTAGGAGCGCTGCGGCTGGCCGAGGATGTCCATCAGCGCCGCGATGCGGTCGAGCGAGGGCTCCAGCTTGTTCTCCGGCCAGCGGCCGGAGAGTTCGGTCTCCACGGCCCGCAGCTCGGCCTCGGGGCCGGAGGCCCCGGCGTCGGAGGGGCGGGTGGTGTACGGGTTCTGCTCGGCCTTGTCGCTCACGGGCCCAGTCTACGTAGCGTCCGGGGCCCGTCCGGCGCAGGCTCCCCGGCCCGGTGGGGCGGGGCCGGGGAGCCGTGCGCCGGGGTGCTCAGCGGTGCGCCGGGAACTGCACGACCTGCTGGTAGGTCGGGCGGTTCTGCCAGGTGGACTTGGGGTCGGTGACGCCGCCGAGCGGGCGCTGGACGATCGAGTCGGCGCACCACTGGTCGCCGGCCGGGCAGTCCGCGTCGGCCGGGTAGACCTGGGCCGGGGTCTGCGCCACGGCCTTCCTCAGGCTGTCGAGCAGGGCGGTGCGGCAGGCCGCGAGGTCGCCGCCGCCGCAGAACGGGCGGGCCAGCGGCCCGGCCACCGGGTCGCCGAGGACGCCCCGCAGGTCCTTGTCGACGTAGCTCCACCAGCCGTACTGGAAGGCCGAGCCCTTGTGCGGGATGGACTCGTTGGCGCTGGCGGTGCCGCTGGTGGGGCCGCTCTGCCCGCCGGAGGGCGACTCGTTGATCTGGACGGCTCCGGTCAGGGCGCCGAACAGGGCGTCGCCGAGGCCGGGCCGGAAGACCGCGTCGGCGAGCAGCGGCCACCAGGCGTCCAGGATGCGGATCGCCTCGGCGTCGGCGTAGGCGTGGCTGCCCGGGGAGGTCTCCCGGCGCTGCCCGCCGGCCGCCCGCCAGGTCTCCAGCTTCTGCACGGCGGCGGCGAGGGACGGGTCGGTGACGGGGGCGCTGCGGACGACCCGGAGCAGTTCGGGCAGCACGTCCTCGGCGCGCAGGTCGGCGAGGGCGGCGGACTCCATGGCCTTGGTGAGCGAGACCCGGCTCGCCTTCCCGCCGCCGGCGAGCAGCGCCTTCACCCGGTCGTCGAGCAGGTTGCCGCGGTGCACCGAGCCGTTGCCGAAGCCCGCGGCGGCGAAGCCGGCGGCCTGCTTGTTGTTCCAGGAGACGTAGTAGTCCTGGTCGACGGAGTTCGGGTGCTCGGCGGGCGGCGTGTACCGGGCGGTGTTCGCGGCGGGGTCGAAGTCGCGCCACTCGTAGGCGGGCTCGGCGCGGACGGGCAGGCCGGCGTCGACGCCCGGGGCGCGCACCGGGTTGTTGCCGGAGTTGTAGTAGGCGATGTCCCGGGAGTCCGCGTAGAACCAGTTGAAGGTGTAGTTGATGTTCTGCGCGGCCTGCTGGAAGCCCGCCGCGTCGTGCACCGCGCCGGGGTCGTTGAGCATCTGGAAGCCGATGATGGAGTCGGCCTCGTGGCGGTAGGTGGAGCGCAGCGAGGTGAAGGCGACGGGTGCACCGCCGACCGTGCCGCGGGCGGTGACCAGGCCGTAGTTCGTACGGTTCATCACCAGGGTGTAGGAGCCGGCCGCGGTGGAGTCGGCGGTGGTGGGCTTCCAGGAGTTCTTCCGCTCCAGCCGTTCCATCGGCAGGCACTGGCCGTGCCACCGGTAGTGGTCGGCCGTCAGGCCGACCGGACCGCCGTCGGTGGTGCAGAGCGGGACGGCGTAGGTGTCGGTGATGTCCTGTCCGGCGGAGGTGGCGCTCCAGGCGTAGTCCTGGCCGCGGCCGAGCTGGACGTAGAAGCTCAGCCCGGCGAAGGCGGCGCCGCGGGCGCTGATGCCGGGGCCCTGGATCTCCTCCAGCATGAGCAGCTGGGGGGCGAAGTAGCCGGTCTGCGGGCCGAACACGGCGACGGGGTGGCCGTCGTCGGTGTGGGCGCCGGAGACCAGCAGGGCGTTGGACATGCCGTGCTTGGCGGTGAGCAGGTTGCCGGGCAGCAGGCCGGGGGCGGTGGTGGCGCCCTGGGTACCGGTGCCGGTGGCGTCGTAGACCGTCTTCTCGGGGACGACCGAGCCCGGGTCGGGCAGCGCGGTGCCCTGCGGGGAGTCGGGCGGCAGGGCGTACGGGAACCGCCGGCCGTCGTGCAGGGTGAGCACGGCCTCGGGGTCGTCGGCCTCGCGGAGCGAGGACCAGAGGCGGTCGCCCTCGGCGGTGCCGTAGCGGGCCTCGGCGGCGAGCTTGACCTGGGCGGAGGCGAGTTCCCCGCCGCCGCCGGAGCCGAACAGGGCGCCGACCACGGAGGCGAGCGCGACCAGGTCGGTGAGCTTGAAGGGTTCGATGCCGCCGGCGTTGGTCATCGCGTCGATGTGGCCGGTGAGGTCGTACTCGCCGGGGAAGTAGCGGCCGTCGTAGGACTCGCGGACGTACTGGTTGATGCCGTCGAGGTAGGCGCCGGCGTCGGCGAGGGCCTGCCGGGCGCGGTCGCCCTCGTTCGCGATGGCGTCGATCTGCTGCTGGAGCTCGTCCTCGGTGTAGGGGGCGGCCTGCCAGAAGCTCTGTTCCAGCTGCCGGTTGGCGGCGGCGCCGCCGGCGAAGCCGGAGAGCTGGCCGCGGCCGACGTGCCGGAAGAGGTCCATCACCCAGAGCCGGTCCTGGGCCGCGGCGTAGCCGGCGCCGAACTCGGTGCCGTAGCGGGTGGTGCCGGTGATGTGCGGGACGCCGGTGGCCTTGTCGCGGACGATGGCGACGTCGCTGCGCGGGCGGGTGGTGGAGGCGACCTGGTCAGCGGGGACGCCGAAGGAGGCGTCGTTGAAGAAGCTGCGCAGCTGGGCCTCGGTCAGTTGCGGGTAGGCGCCGGCGAGGTTGGCGTAGGGGCCGAGCTGGTCGTCGGTGTGGGCGGGGCGGGAGCCGAAGACCTTGTTGAGCAGGATCTCGGCGAGGGTGGCGTTGCCGTTCTCGCCGGGCGGCAGGACGTCGAGGCATTTCCCGGCGCAGTAGTCGCCGGCGGCGGCCGGGGTTTCTCCGGCGGCTGCCGCGGCGGTGGGGGACGCGGTGGGGGCGAATACGGCCAGCAGGGCCGCCGCGAGGGTGGCGGCGGCGAATCTGCGCGGGTGGGGGCGTCGTTGCATGCCGGCTCCTCGGTCGAGTTGCGGATGCGTTGCGGTACTCGACGGTAGGGGCCTTGCTGACAATCTGCCTAGTAGCGTGCATGCCGCAACTCGCCTGCGGGCATGCGGTTCTGCCCGGCCTTGGCGGGGACCGACCAGCGGTGGCCGGACCAGCGGTGGCCGGATCAGCCGTGCCGGGCCTCCGGCACCTGCACGGCCCGGCCGCCGTGCCGGCGGCGCAGCTCGGCCGCGATCTCGGTGCCCTCGCCCTCCGGCAGCAGCGGCAGCATCATGGCGACGGCCTGCAGCAGGCCGCCGAGCAGGTAGGTGGTGTCCGGGGTGGCGGCGACCAGTGCGCGGACGGCCGCGACGTCCCCGGCGTCGACGGCCTCGACCAGCCGGGCGGGGTCGGCGGCGTCCTCGTCGAGCAGCACCCCGGAGGTGTCGGCGGGGGCGCGGCGGGCGAGCGAGCGCAGCACCCGGTCGGCGGCCTCGGGCGCGTAAGCCTTGCGGACCGCCTCGGCCGCGATCCACACCAGCAGGGTGGTCACCTCGCGCTCCACGTGGTCGGCGAGGAGCCGGTCCAATTGCGCGTCGAAGGACAGCTGGTTCCCGCGCCGGAATGCCAGCAGCAAGGACGCCGCCCGGGCCTTCGCCGTCTCGACCTCGTGCTGCGGCAGTTCGTCGGCCAACTCCGTGGTCGCCGCCATGACGTGTCCTCCCGTCAGTCGCACACCCGCATGGGGACGTCTGAACACCGTACACATCCCAACTCCGAACATCGGTGGAACGCGCGCACGCACAAACGGAGAGAATGCGCGGTTCAAACGGTCGACGGGAATCATCGACCGAATGTCGGACGCACACGATGAAATACCGCCGAACGGACTATCAAGAACGGCCGGGGATATACCGAATGGCGGATTCCGCGCCGGTCCGCGCCGCGCACGGGCGGGGCGCGGACCGGCGCGGACCGGCCGTCCGGGGCGTCCGCGGGTGGCCCGCCCGTCCACTGGGTAGGGGGAGGGCGAGGGGGGACGGCCGTCGCCGCCTGCCGCCCGGACCACCCCGGCGGGTTCGGACGGCCGTGCGGTAGCGTGCCCGGATACTCGCGCGGGCGACCGTGCGGGCACTGACGAGGAGTACGCCAAGTTCAGGCCGCGGAGCGCCGTGGCGGGGGAGATCGATTTTCGATGTACGGCCAGGGTCAGCAGTATCCGCAGGGGCAGCCGCAGCAGCCGTACGGCCAGCCGCCGCAGTACGGGGGCACCCCGCAGCAGCCGGCGTACGGCGCGCCGCAGCCGCCGTCCTACGGCTACCCGCAGCAGCCGCCGGCCCCGCCGTACGGCGCCCAGCCCGGCTACCCGCAGGCCCCCGTGCCCGGCCAGCCGCAGCCCTACGGCGCACCGGGCGGCTACCCGCCGCCGACCCCGCCGAAGAGCAACACCGGTCTGGTGATCGGCCTGGTGATCGGCGCCGTGGTGCTGATCGGCGGCGGCCTCGCGATCTGGGGCCTGTCCGGCAGCGACGGCGGCGGCGCCGGCGGCACGGGCGGTACCGGCAGCACGGGCGGTACCGGCACGGTCGCCTCCGCCGCGTACAAGCTCGACCTGCCGATGTCCCTGCCGGACGGCCACACCCAGCAGAAGGCCACCTCCGCCCCGGCCACGCCCGGCCCGGACGGCCAGAAGCCGGCCTGCTCGGACGGCACCGCCGTGGCCGGCAACTACACCAAGGGCCAGACGGACATGGTGCAGGTCATCGGCTGCTACGGCTCGGTGGCGACCCCCGAGCTCGTGCTGCTCGCGCTGGAGGCCGAGTCGGTCAAGCCGAAGACCTTCGCCGGCACGACCGTCACCAGCACCTGGAAGACCCGGCCGACCGAGTACCCGGCGGGCAGCGCGGGCGCGCCCGGCGCCAAGCTCAAGTGCGGGGTGCTGACCACCAACGCCACCAAGACCGCCGCCGGCAACACCGTCTGCTTCTGGGCGGACCGCTGGACGGCGGCCGAGGTGGTCTTCGCCGACCTGAGCTTCACCGGCAAGGCGCCGATCACGCCCGCCGAGGCCGCGGTGAAGGCCGCCGCCGTCCGCGGCGCCGTCGAAGTGAAGAAGTAGCCGAAGCATCCGGCGAGGCGGCCGACCGGGAGCACCGGCCGGCAGCAGCCGGTCCCGACCGGCCGGCAGGACCGGCCGGTCGGGGAGCAGCCAGGGCCGACCCGTCGAAAGGACCTCCGGTGTCCGAGCAGAATCCGTACGGCGGCCCGCCGCCGTCCCCCCAGCCGTACGGGGCCCCTCCCCCGCCGCCCGCCCAGCCCGGTTTCGGCCCGCCGCCGCAGCCCGGCTACGGCTACCCGCAGCAGCCCGCACCGCCGTACGGACAGCCGGGCGGCTACGGGGTGCCGGCCCAGCAGCCGTGGGGCGGCGGGGTCGTCCCGCAGCCGCCGAAGTCCCGCAAGACGCTGTGGGTGGTGCTCGGCTGCGTCGGCGGCGCCATCCTGCTCGGCGGCGGCCTGGCCGGCTACTTCGTCTATGACGTGACCTCAAAGACCGACAACTACCGGATCTCGCTGCCGGGCACCTTCCAGGGCCTGCCGCGGGAGGACTCCAACCCGCTCGCGCAGAAGCTGGAGTCCGGGCTCGACGACTCGCTCGGCAAGGGCGACAACGCCTGGTCGCCGACCCCGGTCAGCACCGTGTACACCGACCGGAAGAAGGTGGTCGCGGTCTTCGGCGGCTACGGCACCGTCCTCTCCCCCCGCAGCCAGGTCGACGACTTCTACACCAACTTCGAGAAGGGCGCGAGCAGCCAGGGCACCACCTTCAGCGGCCGCCGGGACTTCGACCCGGGCCCGCTCGGCGGCCGGCTGAGCTGCGAGGTCATGCACGCCCCGACCGAGGACGACAGCCTGTGCGCCTGGGCGGACGGCTCCGCCTTCGTCGCCGTGCTCACCGGCGAGGTCGACCAGGACTCCGAGGTGGACCTGGACGTCGCCGCGGCCGCCGCCCGCGAGCTGCGGCAGATCGCCGAGGTGCCGAAGTAGCACCCGCCCGGCCCCGCCGGGGCCGGGGACGGCGAAGGCCGACACGGCGAAGGCCGACACGGCGAAGGCCCTGCACCGCTTCCGGGTGCAGGGCCTTCGCCGTGTGTCGTGGGGCCGAACGTCAGGCGCTCTTCTCCCGGCGCTCGCGCTTGATCATGTCGCGCGGCACGAGGGTGGGGATGGCGTGCTTGGAGACGACGTCCCCGGTCACGACCACGCGGGCGACGTCCTGGCGGGAGGGGACCTCGTACATCACGGACATCAGCACCTCCTCCATGATCGCGCGCAGACCGCGGGCGCCGGTGCCGCGCAGGATCGCCTGGTCGGCGATGGCCTCCAGCGCGTCCCGGGTGAACTCCAGCTCCACGCCGTCCAGCTCGAAGAGCTTGCGGTACTGCTTGACCAGCGCGTTCTTCGGCTCGGTGAGGATCTGCAGCAGCGCCTCGCGGTCCAGGTTGTGCACGCTGGTGATCACGGGCAGACGGCCGATGAACTCGGGGATCATGCCGAACTTCACCAGGTCCTCCGGCATGACCTGGCGGAAGTGGTCGCTCGCGTCCGACTCCCGCTTGGAGCGGATGGTCGCGCCGAAGCCGATGCCCTTGGCGCCGGCCCGGCCCTCGATGATCCGCTCCAGGCCCGCGAAGGCACCGCCCACGATGAACAGCACGTTGGTGGTGTCGATCTGGATGAACTCCTGGTGCGGGTGCTTGCGCCCGCCCTGCGGCGGCACCGAGGCGGTGGTGCCCTCCAGGATCTTCAGCAGCGCCTGCTGCACGCCCTCGCCGGAGACGTCACGGGTGATCGACGGGTTCTCGCTCTTGCGGGCGACCTTGTCGATCTCGTCGATGTAGATGATCCCGGTCTCGGCCTTCTTGACGTCGTAGTCCGCCGCCTGGATCAGCTTGAGCAGGATGTTCTCGACGTCCTCGCCGACGTAGCCGGCCTCGGTCAGCGCGGTGGCGTCCGCGATGGCAAACGGCACGTTCAGCATCCGGGCCAGCGTCTGCGCCAGCAGCGTCTTGCCGGAACCGGTCGGGCCGAGCAGCAGGATGTTCGACTTCGCCAGCTCGATGGCGTCCTCGCGGCCGTTGCCGGCGCGGCCGTTCTCACCGGCCTGGACGCGCTTGTAGTGGTTGTAGACCGCGACGGACAGCGCCTTCTTCGCGAGGTCCTGGCCGACCACGTACTGGTCGAGGAACTCGTAGATCTCACGGGGCTTCGGCAGCTCCTCGAAACGGACCTCCGAGGACTCCGCGAGCTCCTCCTCGATGATCTCGTTGCAGAGGTCGATGCACTCGTCGCAGATGTAGACGCCAGGCCCGGCGATCAGCTTCTTCACCTGCTTCTGCGACTTGCCGCAGAACGAGCACTTGAGCAGGTCGCCACCGTCTCCGATGCGTGCCACGAGGTGCTTCCCCTTCGCCAGGGGCCCCGCAGCTCTCCGGGGCCTGGTGCTGTGGACCGGCTGCGCCGTCGGCGGTCGGTCTCGCTATCCGACGGTACTCTGCCGAGCCGGTGATTCCGCCGACTTCGACAGCTCTGCCCTACGCCCTGGGCGAATTGATACCGAACAGAAGCCGTCTCACGGGCATGCGCCCATACTGCATTGTGCCCGTCCGAGCGCCTCGACCGGAACGGATCGGGGCGGGGCGTACGTCACTGTCGCGCGCCCCCGTACCGTCCGGCGCTCCTGCACCGGTGGTTCGTGAGGAACCGACAGCCGCGCACGGCCCCGCCCCCGAAGCCGCGAAGGGCTCAGCTCGTCAGCGAGGACTTGCGGGTCGAGATGATCTGGTCGATCAGCCCGTACTCCAGCGCCTCCTCGGCGGTCAGGATCTTGTCGCGCTCGATGTCGTCGCGCACCGTCTCGACCGGCTTGTTGGAGTGCTTGGCCAGCATCTCCTCCAGCTGCTCGCGCATCCGGAAGATCTCCTTGGCCTGGATCTCCAGGTCGGACACCTGGCCGCGGCCGGTCTCGGTGTACGGCTGGTGGATCAGGATGCGGGCGTTCGGCAGCGCCATCCGCTTGCCCGGGGTGCCGGCCGCCAGCAGGACGGCCGCGGCGGAGGCCGCCTGGCCCATGCAGACGGTGGTGATGTCCGGCTTCACGTACTGCATGGTGTCGTAGATGGCCGTGAGGGCCGTGAACGAGCCGCCGGGCGAGTTGATGTACATCTGGATCTCGCGGTCCGGGTCCATCGACTCCAGGCACAGCAGCTGGGCCATGATGTCGTTGGCCGAGACGTCGTCCACCTGCGAGCCGAGGAAGATGATGCGCTCCTCGAACAGCTTGGCGTACGGGTCGTACTCGCGGATGCCCTGCGAGGTGCGCTCGACGAAGCGCGGCACGATGTAGCGGCCCTCGGCACGGGGGCCCTGGAACTCGCCGTGCGGCGTGTAGGGAGTGTTCATGGGGTGTTCGGTCCTCCGAAGCGTGCGGTCTGGAAGTCTGGGGCCGGGCGTCAGGCGGTGAAGCCTGCGCCGGTGCCGCCGCCGCCGGGGACGTCCGCGGCGCTGTGCATGATCTCGTCGATGAGCCCGTACGCCTTGGCCTCCTCCGGGGTGAACCAGCGGTCGCGGTCGGAGTCAGCGGTGATCTGGTCGAAGCTCTGGCCGCTGTGGAAGGCGATCAGCTCGGACATGCGCTTCTTGGTGCGCAGCAGCTGCTCGGCCTGGATCCGGATGTCGGAGGCGGAACCGCCCAGACCGGCGGAGGGCTGGTGCATCAGGATGTTGGCGTTGGGCAGCGAGAAGCGCTTGCCCTTGGCGCCCGCGGTGAGCAGGAACTGGCCCATCGAGGCCGCCATGCCCATCGCGATGGTCACCACGTCGTTCTTGATGTACTGCATGGTGTCGTAGATCGCCATGCCCGCCGAGATCGAACCGCCCGGGGAGTTGATGTACAGGAAGATGTCCTTCTCCGGGTCGGCTGCCAGGAGGAGGAGCTGCGCGGTGATCTTGTTGGCGATGTCGTCGTCGACCTGCTGGCCGAGGAAGATGATGCGCTCGTTGAGCAGCCGGTTGTAGACCTGGTCGCCCAGGCCGCCGAGCACGTCACCGGCGGCGGCGCGCGGCGCCGTCAGGCCATCCATCTGCATCTGCGGGAACGTCACTTAGCCACCTGCTCAGTCGATCTGCGTGTGTGTCGCTGTCCACCGACCCTAACGCGCAGGCCGCGGCTCAGAATCCCCCACGCAGAACTGTTCGCTGTGAGCGCAGGGTGCGCGCGGAAATACGGGAGACCGGGTGGGGAGGCGGGCTGCGACCGAGCGGGCGGCGGGCGGGTGGAGACCGAATGGGGCGGGCGGCGGGCGGGAACCCTCACGACACGACCCCGGCCCGGACACCTGGGGTGTCCGGGCCGGGGTCGTACGGATGTGAGGATCAGGCCTCGGTGGCCTCGTCCTCGACCTCGACGGTCTCGACGGCGTCGGTGGCCTCGGTCTCGTCCTCGTCGTCCTCGAAGGAGACGGTCTCACCGTTGCTGTCGGTGACGGTGGCGGCCTCGACGACCAGGGCCAGCGCCTTGCCGCGGGCGACCTCGCCGACCAGCAGCGGAACCTGGCCGCCCTGGACGATCTGCTGGGCGAACTGGTCCGGGGTGAGGCCCGAGCCGGCGGCGCGACGGATGAGGTGCTCGGTCAGCTCCTCCTGGCTGACGTTGAGCTCCTCCTTCGCGACGATCTCGTCCAGGACGAACTGGGTCTTGATGCCCTTCTTCGCCTGCTCCTCGGTCTCCTTCTCGTAGTCCTCGACGGACTTGTCCTGGGTCGCGAGGTAGGTCTCGAGGTTCATGCCCATCGGCTCGAGCTGGTGGTGCTCGAGGTTGTGCTTGCGGGTCTCGACCTCGTCCTTGAGGAGCTTCTCCGGGTACTCCATCTCGACCCGGGTCAGCAGCTCGTCCAGGACCTTCTCCTGGGCCTGGGTGGCCTGGTCGAACTCCTTCATGCGCTCGAGGCGCTTGCGGGAGTCGTCCTTCAGCTCGTCCAGGGTGTCGAACTCGCTCGCCAGCTGGGCGAACTCGTCGTCGAGCTCGGGGAGCTCCTTCTCCTGGACGGCGGTCACGGTGACGGTGACCTCGGAGCTCTTGCCGGCCTGGGTGCCGCCCTTGAGCTCGGTGGTGAAGGTCTTGGACTCACCGGCGGACAGGCCGATCACGGCGTCGTCGATGCCGTCCAGCAGGCGGCCGGAGCCGATCTCGTAGCTCACGCCGGCGGCGGTGCCGTCCTCCGGCACCTCGCCGTCGACCTTGGCCTCGAGGTCCACGACCACGACGTCGCCGGCCGCGGCGGCGCGCTCGACGTCCTTCACGGAGGAGAAGCGCTCGCGGAGCTGCTCCAGCGACTTCTCGACGTCCTCGTCGGCGACCGAGACGGCGTCGACGGTGACCGAGATCTCCGAGAAGTCCGGAAGGGCGATCTCCGGGCGGACGTCCACCTCGGCGGTGAACTTCAGGTCGCCGCCGTCGGCGATCCGCTCCACGCCCTCGATGTCGGTGATCTCGGGCTGGCCGAGGACCTCGATCTTGCCCTCGTCGACGGCCTGCGTGTAGAAGCGCGGCAGGGCGTCGTTGACGGCCTCCTCCAGCACCGCGGCACGGCCGAAGCGCTGGTCGATGACGCGAGCCGGGATCTTGCCCTTGCGGAAGCCCGGAACCGTGACCTGCTGGTTGATCTTCTTGTACGCCGCGTCGAGGCTGGGCTTGAGCTCCTCGAAGGGCACCTCGACGGTGAGTCGAACCCGGGTCGGGTTCAGAGTCTCGACGGCGCTCTTCACGGTTTGGTCTCCTATGGGCTTGCGGTCAGGTTGTCTCCGCCAGACGTCCACGGCCGGAACGGCCGGTCGGTCGGGCGAGACGGGCGATGGGCGATTGGGGCTGCATCTCCCGTACGGGGGTGGACGGTGAGCGTGACTCCTCGCCCTCGGGCGGCTGCCGCCTGTGTGCATGCCACAGGTACCACCGCCATCGGCCCATCCTACCGGTACCACGAAAGCAACAGGGCCCCGCCCGCCTGACGAGACCCTGCCGAAAGCGTCGGGGTGACCGGATTCGAACCGACGGCCTTCCGCTCCCAAAGCGGACGCGCTACCAAACTGCGCCACACCCCGTAGTGCCGAAAGAGAGAGTACACGCCGGTCCGGGCCCCCTCGCCGTAATATCAGCAGGCACCGGAGCGAAAGCGGTGTGCATTCGGCCGACCCGACCAGGTAGGCTGACCACCGTCCCCGAGGCCCGCACCGGCCGAGGGGCGACGTGCCGTCAACGCACGTACGCGGGCGTAGCTCAATGGTAGAGCCCCAGTCTTCCAAACTGGCCACGCGGGTTCGATTCCCGTCGCCCGCTCCACAGCAAAGGCCCCAGCTCAGCGACATGATCGCGGAGCTGGGGCCTTCGTCGTCCGTGGCACTCCAGGAGCACCGCGCCGCAGGCTCGGGTCTTTGGCTCGAAGGCGCCGCGGCTGCCGTACCGCACGGACCGCTCCCCGGCACGCAGCTCATTCGGCGCCACGGGCAGTGACCGTATGAAAAGGGCCCGACCTCCCGTTCGGCGAACGTGCATGGATCCATGGAATGGGAGAGGTCTCGGCGCACGAAGCGCGCAAGGTGGTGCAACGGTTGCCGCACTCCGCAGCAACCTGCCCACGGACACCTGTCAGAGAGCGGTCGTACGCACAGCCGCGAAGACGCTCTTCGCACCGGGTCCGCGGAACCGGACGTCGCGAGGACGACCCCGGGTGGCGTTGGTGGCGCCGGTCTCCGGGGTCGTCGTCGGTGGGGGGTGGCCGGTCAGCCCAGGTGGTGGCGGGTGACGGCGGTGGCGACGGCGGGGAAGTCGAGCCAATCGCGGGAGGTGGGGTCGCCGCCGTTGTCGGAGCCGACGGCGTTGTCGCCGCCCGCGTCGAAGATGTCGCCGCCGGCCACCTGGTTCTGGTCACCGATGACGATGGTGCGGTGCTGCGGGGCGGCAGCTGCGGTGGTGGCTGCGGGCAGGCTGCGCCGGCGACGGCGAGCAGGACGGCGGCGCGCTTCGCCCCGGTCGGCTGTTCGGGAACGTTCGGCCGGTCGGGGGCGTGTTGCCCGCCGTGCCTGGGAGCCGCGCCGACACGGCGCGGGAGCGGTGAAGTGCCCGTGCGGCACGGGAGGTTGGGAACGGCCGAGGCCCGGCCCGGGATCACAGGATCCCCGGGCCGGGCCTTCGGATGCGGCGCGGTGTGCCTCGGCGGCGCTGCCTCGGCAGGGTTCGCGTCAGCGGTGTGCGTCAGCGGAGCGCGTCAACGGTGTGCGTCAGACGCGGACACCGTGGGCGGCGAGGTAGGCCACCGGGTCGACGTCGGAGCCGTACGACGGGGTGGTGCGGATCTCGAAGTGCAGGTGCGGGCCGGTGACGTTGCCGGTCGCGCCGGAGAGGCCGATGATCTGGCCGGCGGTGACGGTCTGGCCGACCGAGACCTTCAGGGCCGAGAAGTGGGCGTACTGCGAGTACTTGCCGTCGGCGTGCTTGATGACGACGTTGTTGCCGTAGGCGCCGCCCCAGCCGGCCTCGACGACGGTGCCGGCGGCGATCGCGTGGATCGAGGTGCCGGTGCTGACGGCGAAGTCGACACCGGTGTGGTAGCCGCTGGACCAGTTGGAGCCGGCCTTGTGGTACGGGGTGCCCAGGGAGGCGGCGACCGGCGCGACGTAGCCGGAGGCAGCGGCGGCGGGCTTGGCGGCCTCGGTCTTCGGGGCGGCGGCCTGCGGGGCGGCGGCCGGCTTCGGCGCGGCGGGCTTGGCGGCCTCGGTCTTCGGGGCGGCCGGCTTCGGCGCGGCCTGGACCGGGGTGCGCTTCTCGGAACGCGAGGCGGCGGCGTCGGACTTCTTCGTCTCGGCCTGCGGGGCGGCGGCCTGCGGGGCGGCGGCCTGAACGGCGTGGCCGCCGACGGTCAGCTTCTGGCCCGGGAAGATCAGGTTCGGGTTGCCGCCGATGACCTGGCGGTTGTCCTGGTAGAGCTTCTTCCAGCCGCCGTCGACGTGCTGCGCGTTGGCGATCTTGGACAGGGTGTCGCCACGGACGACCTTGTAGCTGGCGTCGGCGGCCGGGGCGGCGGCCGGGGCGGCGGCGGGGGCCTCGGCGTGCGCGGCGGCCGTCGCAGCGGCGGCCGC